>JAGRAT010000209.1 GCA_020434495.1 Bdellovibrionales bacterium
GGGTCCATCGGAGCCTTGATAGAACATCTCACCGTTCAGCTTCCAACACTCGGATACGGCGATTGGCAGGTTCGCCAACCTCTAGCCGCACTACGAGAAAGGCTCCATGGATAGCTCTCCTCGCACTCTGCTAGCAATCAATGGGCAGTTCCACCACGAATTCGTGCCAGGATTTCGCATTTCCACAGGGTATCGCTATTTATTGGACGCATAAAGTACCGCTTCCCAGATTCAAGATCTCACAAATAATACATTTGGTGGAGAGGTTACATGAAGAATCTAAAAGGCTTGTTGTCTATTGCAGCGATTCTATCATCGATAGTTCTTTGTTCGCATATGGCACAAGCAGAGCAAGATATACAGGAAAGCTTATTACAGCTAGAACTTGAACTAGCGACTTGCGGTAGTATGGCGACCACCAGTGCGCCTTCGATTACGGTACATTGTTACGACATGAAGGGGAAAAGATTCGATGGAGAATGGATTCTCTACACCAATCTTTGTCGCGACTATTGGCAATACTGGATGGAGCAGTTAGCCATATATCCCTGTTGTTTCGATATAAGGTCGAACCAAGAAATTCGAGGAAGAAAAGATTGTCCAGACGCCCTAAGACCGCAGACTCTTGGCTAAGGGGAACATTCCTCCGAGAAAAAATTTGGTAGCAGCCGAGAATCTGCTACCTTCCTCTCTTATTTGGTGTGAGGAGAGGAGAACAAATAATGAGGGATATCAGTCCATCCGCCAGCCAAGGGCCAGATCGAAAGGCTCGATTTGAGGCAGAATTAGCAAATCTCACCAAACACCGAGCAAGAGACTTTATGGGGATCGCAGAGGATATTCTCGAAACGGCTCTTACTGGTGCATTGAGCTTTGAGATTAATTCTTCCCTCAGTGTCTTTTGCCACCCCCTAAAGCAGGAAGCCGGCAAGACGGTATACATGGTGGTTGTTCCCTCTGAGATGCGCGCGCATCTTCATTTAAAAGGAGACGAGGACTACGCTGTCTACAAGGGGCAAGGCCGACTCAGATTCGGACCGACTTTTGAAGATCCGAGTGCATCAAACGGCTCGCATAAAGTTCAAGAAGTTTTTTTTTTAGCGCTAAACCCCGGAGACCACTATACGGTAAGAGCCGGCTATGCTCATGAAGTGGTGTCGGACGGAAAGCTCCCTTTGGTGCTGCTCGTTCGATGTTCACCGGAGCAATTGGCAGCTTATGGTGACAGAGTAATGCTTGGGCCTCTTACCGGCGAAACTCGGGAGTACTAATCTCACGAGCCTCCCCGAGAGTTACATCTTCTTAGAGAGCGCGTGAAATCGACCGTCCGCCAACCATGCTCTAGTTTTCTCTGCAATCTCTCCGACGCTTGAGCAGTTCGTTACTTGCTTCGGCCAAGAGAGGACAAACTCCTGTGGGAGAGCTAAAAGCTGGTCGTAGAGCGATGCTGCGGCAACGCTCCCTGGAGTAATTATGATGCCCTTCTGCCGAGCATTTGCAGTAATAAGGGAAGAGACCAGTTCCCGTGAAGCTATAAGCTGAGCGTCTTCCTCCATAGGCTTCTTCCAGCTGTACCCCTCCCAGCTCTTCGGATGCTCGATACTTCGAATATAGGAGCTATAGCTCCCCTGTCTGAAATAGCTTGCCTCGTGAGTTCCGAGATCCATTGCTAGGGGGAGGGTAAGGAAGTGTGCCTCTCCGCGCTCAACAACCTGCAGGGCCGTTGGAGAGGCCTGCTGGGCCGCTGTGAGATCTCGAGTAAGTTGCACGTCCCGTGCAAGGTCCGTCCGAAATTGTGAATACTGAGCTGCTCCCTTCGCATGAAGAGCAATGGCTAGGCGTCCGCTTTTTAGGAACGACTCCGCCAACTCGTCAAACGCAGAGGTCCGAAGCCCCCAGAGAAATCCATCGAATGACGGCATCTCATACTGCTCACTGACTTCTCGTCCCTGCGAACGAAGAACCTCTGAGCCTTTCACGAGTATTTGCGCAAAACTATCTCTTGAGACTCCGTACGCTTCTGGATTCTGCTGCAACGATTCTAAGTGCGCGAACCCTTGAGCGAAGAGGGTGCGTAGGAGGTACTCAGTAACAAAGGGGAGCTCTTCCTCTAACAGGTCTTTCGAAAGATCACACTTTGGAAGATCGGGATCTTGCTCTCGTATGAGTCCTAAAATCTCACTTGCTTCAGCCACCGAGCCTGGAAGTGGGGGAGTTCCAGTTGATTCATACCAAATGTTGATTGGACGTTCCTTTTCGAGCGGGAGCGCGAGCTCAAAAATTCGCTTCACCCTCCAAAGAGCATCTTCATCACTTGCATGAGAGCCAAGAACAAAAGTTGTCGGCTTCGCAAGAACAGCGAGGGGTTCACTCGAGGCACTTTTCTCCGGCTTGCCTGACGGAGTGTAAGAGAATCCAACTGACATGCTACTCTCCTCCCAAGAAGTTTGTGTTTCCACCAGAAAGCACAACCGCTACCCGTTTTCCTTTAAGGGAAACTTTTTGCGCCTCTAACGCGGCAAATGTCGCTGCTCCACTTGCTTCGACCACAAGTTTCATTCGCTCAAAAAGGGTGCGCATGGCACCGCGAATCTCTCCATCTGAGACGGTTACAATTCGGTCTACATTCTGTTGGATGACCGGAAAACACCTTGTGCCAACGGTTGAAAGAAGCCCTTCAGCAATACTCTTTGGACCTTCTACCGCGGTAATTTCACCTCGCTGAAGAGAGAGCAACGCTTCTGCAGCACCCTCTGGTTCAACACCAATTACCTCAGTGTTCGGAGAAAGCGACTTAATGACGGTAGAGATACCACTGATAAGTCCACCTCCTCCGATGGGACAAAGTACGGCATCAAGCCCATCAACCTGTTCCAGAATTTCAAGTGCCACCGTTCCTTGACCGGCCATGACGTCATAGTCGTTGTAGGGATGAACAAAGACGGCTCCCGTCTCAAGCTGTAGCTGTCTCGACACCTCTTCCCTTGAAGCGAGGGTCGGTTCGCAAAAAGTCACCGATGCCCCATAGCCTTTAGTGGCCTCAACCTTTACCGCCGTTGTTGTCTTTGGCATTACGATGTAAGCAGGCACACCACACACCTGAGCTGCATAGGCGAGGCCCTGAGCCGCATTTCCGGATGAGTGGGTAACAACTCCACGAGCTATCTCCTCTATCTGTCTACTCAACAGGGCGTTACACGCACCACGTGCCTTGAACGCTCCTACCTTTTGAAAGTTCTCACACTTAAAAAACACCTCACCGTCTAGCCCGGAATCGATGCTTGAGCTCGTTAAGAGGGGAGTCTTGTGGACATGGGCTGCGATTCGCTCTCTAGCGAGGTTAATATACTCTACAGTTAGCGGGTTCATCTCTCTCCTTTGAATATTACAATACGTATCACATATTACATTACATAATGTATTGTCAAATATTTTTCAGAGTGTAATATGTAAAAGATGAATACGAGAAATGACTTAACAAAAACAAAGAGTTCCGAAGACGACCGACTATTGGACCGTTACAAAGAGGTGGGGAAAGTTGTCGCACAGATGTTTCATCCACTCTTGGAAGTGATAGTTCATGACTATCGCATCCCTCAGAACTCAGTAGTTGCCGCGTTCAATGCGCATATCACTGGCAGAGAGATAGGAGATCCGATCACGAGCCTAGGGAAGGAGCGGCTCGCCGGCGAGGGAAGTGTTCCAGACACTATCGTGAACTACGAAAACGAGACTCCAGATGGAAGGCCACTAAAATCTTCATCGATAGCCATTAGAAACGACTCCGGAGAATATGTCGGTTCACTCTGTTTCAACTTCAGTACCGATATCCTCCTCGACATCTCACATCTTATTCAATCTCTCGTATCAACTTCTGAGGAGCTTCCGAAACCGGAACGCTTTACTGTCAACACACCAAGAGAAGAAATTCAAAACACTATCAGAAGCTACATAATTGATAATGCCATGCAATCAAAGTCCCTAAGCGGTGGAGACAAGCAGCAGATTGTTGAACATCTGCGAAATAGAGGGCTCTTCAATCAACGCGGTGCGGTTACCTTAGTAGCACAAGAACTGAACTTAAGTCGTCCATCGGTTTATCGGTATTTGCAAGAAAGCACCGCTAAATAGTTGATGTGAATAGGGCACTTTCACGTATCCACGAGACAGAGTTATCTCATCTCCCAGTGATCATTCGCCACGAAAATCTACCATTTATGTTTCAGTTGAAGAGTTGCGCTCACTCGGTGGGAAAAGCGCCCATAACTTAAGGGTCGGGGATTTGGAGAATTTTCAATGCTTATCCCTAAAATCTTTTTAAGACTTGCGACAGTCTTCGGCGTTTGTATCCTGATTCAAAATGAGACAGCTCAAGCCCAGCCTCCAGTCTCCATAAATCGTATCAATCCCCTCATTTACGAAACTGCAGGAGGAGATAAAATTCGATTCTACTCAAATGGTACAATAGTATGGACCGACATCTTTGGGGATGTTTACTTCTACGGTTACGGAGAAGGGAATTACTATTGCGGATGGAAAAATCCGCGACCAAAGAAGAACGAAATTGAGGATGGAGTCCCTCCCACCTGTATTCTCATCTGGGTAGAGGATTGCAAACTTCACGTAAATTATCCAGGAGCAGGAACCGTCGTAACCCCGCTAGCTAAAGTCAATGGAATGCCTCCGGTCTGTCATTAAGGATAAAATAGAGGGCGGAAACTATTCCGCTCTCTATTTAAGCTGACCGAGATTTCTCGAAAAGCCTCTTTCGCCAAAAAGAGAGTCATCATTAGAACGCTTGTAGGGTGAGGGTTCTATCATCCTTGTAGAGATTTGCGATGGTGTTTCTGTGCTCTGGCTTGATCTCTATATTTTTTCGTGCGGCATCTCGCCGAACGTCTTCTGCAAATCGCTCCTGAACCAGCGAAAATCCTGCTCTCGCCTTGTCCTCAAGACTCCCAGCCGTGTGGTACAAAACAGTTGCAAGCTCCCTTTCACAGTCTCCCTCGTAAAGACCATCACTATAGTTAGCAAGCAATGTCCCCTCTAATTCAGCCCTCGAAATGAATCGCGTTTCTATAAACGGCGGAACTCTCGCTCGACCGTGCCCTTTTTCCACGGAAGCATCGTAACAAGAATAGATTAAGCCAGCTTTGTCGTGATGAAAGGGGAGGAGCGTTTCCTGGAGAAATCCATTTGCACCGATTGCGGTTGCTCTAGAGTCTCCGAAGGAAAAGAAGAGTACCCCGGTTTCTCCTTCAAGAGTACCAGCTCCGGTAGATGCTCCACGAACAAGCCCGTCGGCTTTCTGATAGCCGTCCTTAAACCGAGAAGCTATTTCAGGAGCAATCACGCTTAATCCCCGAGCAAGTCGCAAACGTAAAGAGAAGTCTTCCTGCTCGTCCTTTGCAAGCAAGAGAAACGCATGCTCTGGGGTAAACTCGCCAAGGTTATTTAAGCCAAACCGTTCGAGAACATGGCGCTCTGTCGCCTCAAGAATTCCAGTGATGATGAATGAACCCTTTTGTTTCTTGAGGCCGATTCCCTTGAATTCAATTAATTTTCTCTCGTTCCCCTCTGAATCAACAACTCGGAGTCGATTCCTCCTTCCAGCCTGAACTGAAACATCAAGGGCATGACAGAGAGTAATGTGTTGTGCTCTTGCAGCCTCAGGAAGGAAAGGGCTTCCACTGTAAACGGATCTTGCCCGCGAAATCTCACCAAGTTCTCCCGCCATCCACCGCAGGAGGTGAGAGGTGCTAACGAGATCAGACGGGGTAACAGACTGTCTGGGTGCGTTCACGAGCGAAAACACGCTCTTCCCTTTTGTCGCAGAAAGAGAGTGGGGGAGGAGCTCTGCAAGGCCGCTTGAGACCTTGGAACCGGTGAGGAGTTCTATGTCCCGCTTCTCGCCGCTCACCCCATCAGCAACAAAGGAGCGAAGCTCACCGCTCTCTGCTTTTGGATTCAGATGATAGCTATCAGAGTTTGCTCCTGGAGTATGAGCGCCACGTTCACTTCGGCCATAAGATTCACCAACCAAGTGAGTTCTGACGGGTGGAGGCGGAACGTGCGGCCTCTCCGATTCAGGATGAGCAGAGTCATGGTGAGATTGGTGGACCATC
>JAGRAT010000210.1 GCA_020434495.1 Bdellovibrionales bacterium
CCATTCTCATCAACAGAGAAAGCTTCTTATTGACATACTCTGGAGAACCTATAACTGGCTCAGCAACGATCACCCCAACAACCTGACCAAGAGAGACGAGCGGCAAAATGACAAAGGTTCCAGGCTTCAGTTTTTGGAATAATCTGTTCAGCCCAGAGCACTCCATGGGAGTACCGGCGTTCACGAGCACAGGCTTTTTGGTTCGAATCGCCTCATCTAAGAAGTCGTGGCGAAGTCCGAGCTCAACTTGAACCTCCTTCACCTGTTGTCGAATCCCGGGGCCAAAACCGGCCTGCCCCATAATGTGCGTGGCCTGATTATTCAAAATGCCAAACCATAATCGCTTACAGGCGAACTCTTGCTGAATAATTGAGAATACGTGCTCTCCGATCTCAGCTCCACGAAAGAGTCGACTTATCTCATGACTCAAGCGATACAGCACGGCGAGAGAGTCCGCCTCTGCTTTCTCAGCGGTATAAAACTCCGCTTGACGTGCGGCGAAACTGATCTGACTAGCAGCAGCAGCGACAAGATGAAAATCCTCTCTGCCATAGCGACCAGCTTCTCGAGAAAAAATTACCAAAGCGCCGAGCACTTTGCCCCCACTCATGAGAGGCATGAGCACCGTTGATTTCAGATCTTCCAGACGCGCAAGATCTGTTGCCGCACGGCTATCTTCCTGGACATTATCGAGGAGAATCCCCTTCTTTTGCTCCACCGTATAACGAACGAGATTGGGTCCATCAACAATACCCGCTATTCCGTCAAGGTAACGCTGGGAGAGACCCTCCGCAGCAACCATCTCGATCGTTCCTTCGACTTCGTCGTAGAAACAGCAAAGTCCAGCATCTGAGCCGGTAGCACGAATAAGGGCATTCAGTCCCTTTAGAGTTACGAGCGCAGGATCAAGGTTAACCCGCAGAGCACGAGAAACCTCATAGAGCGCTTCAGTCCGTTGACGTTGTGCACGAAGTTGGAGTTCAACCAATCGACGTTCGGTGATATCAACACCGAATCCCTCCCAACCGATACAAACTCCGGCATCATCGAGCACCGGAGCTGCTTTTAAGAGGAGCCAACGAGGCTTATCCTCGCCTCGCCGCGTGTACCGAATCTCTTCGCCAAACTCATGTGCTCTCTTCCCCATTCGACGAAGTCGAAGAGCTAGCCTTCGAAGATCTAGGGGATCAAAAAACCGTTCCCAAATATTCTCTCGACCAAAAAGTTCCTGCTTTGTGAAGCCAAAGAGCTTCTCACTACTGCCGATGATCTCTGTTAACCGAAAGTTCGTATCGGTCTTGAGCAATATCAATTGGCCATACTGCAACAGCCGTTGAAACTCAGCCTGATGAGGAACGTCAGCCTCAGATACGGTACGTGTGGCTCCAGCGTTTCGCACCGCTCCGGGCGTCGGGATCGCCTCGGCCCTCGACGGCGGCACCGCCTTCTGCTCATCACGACTTACTTCCTTGGGTTGAATTTCAGTAGAGACGGTAGGGCCAGTAATCTCAGATGGAACCTGTGAACCGACAGCTACCCCAGGCGATACGCCATCAATAGTTGGCGTTTTTTGACAGAGATGACGTCCAAGGAGCTCCGCGAAGTTTAGTAAAAATCCGCGCTGAGCCTGGCGCCAGAAATGGTGATTGCCAAAATATCCAACAATCAACACACCAAGTAGCACTCCTTTCTCTTTCACCGGAAGGAGCCCCACAGAGCTTACCCCTTCTTTATCCAGTAGCGCTAACAATCCATTATGCGCACTGGCGGCTCGAATTCTTGGTGAGAAGAACGGAATGGTGATCGGCTCCCCTTGAAAGACAATGGCGCCATCTCCCGAAAGAAAAAAATCAGCAGAGAACCAACGCGGCTGTAAAGATTGGGATGAAATGCTGAAGACCGTAGCTTTTGGAGCTTTGAAACTTCTCGACTCTTGGGTCCGAGGAGCGACTGATTCGGGCGCAATAAGGATAAGGCTTGCGAAGTCAAAGCCTTCACTCTCTTTTACAAGCGAGAGCCCCTCAGAAATTCTGATATCGGCATCCTCGATTGAGAGGAACAATTCCTCAATCTCGGCGAGTTTGATGCTTGAACCTACTCCGTTATCCATTTAGCGGCTATCTTTCCTCTTCACAATCACAACTCGTGACCGCTTAACTCTCGTCGCCAACTCCGTAAATGCAAGTTCACGTTGCAGAGACTTCCTCTGAGATCGAACATGCGGGTCTCCCTCGCTTTCCTTACTCTCTCTTCGCACCTCTTCGTCGGTCATCCTCTGTTCCTTGAGAAAACGAAAGCGTTTATACAGTCGCTCAAGCAATCCCAGTAAGAGCCAGAATCCAACAACCAACAGCGCGAACTCACAAAACATCGAGCTAGCAGATTGCGCAACACTGTGAGCAGGCAATAACCACAGACTCGACAAGTGTGAAACATTTGCAGAGATGACAAAGAACGCGATGGCTGCAGCACCAAGGAACTTCACAATAAGGAGCCAGATCTGCGTGAATTCGCTCCCAAGACGGGCTACACCCTTCGAGGGATCCAATCTGCTGGCGTCCAATCGCAATGGCTTAAACGATACTTGCACCCCGACCTGTACTACTTCTCCAAACAGGGCACCAAGTACACCAAACCCGAGAGCACAAAAAATAGTGGCTGAGACCGTCCAGGCCCAAGACACTGTCCACTCATAAAGGTCCGGTGAGCAGCAAAACTCTTTATAGTGTAACAGTATTTTAGTTGTATTCCAGAAAAGATAATCAGCCATTCTAATCCCAACAACCACTCCAACTATCTGAAATGACTGCGTAAACACCGAACTCTTCGCAACCTGCCCTTCCTTCCGGGCCCGTTCGAGCTTTTGTTGAGTCGGCTCATGCTTCTTTTCTGCTGCAGACATTTTGCCCTCTTCAAGGATTTCTTTTTGAGACTTGCGCCTCAACATCTCCACGAAGGATCGGATTCATCAGGAACTTCGTATCTCGGATACTTCCGCCGAGCAGTTCATGTACAGAGCCCGTACCGATCTGGAGCACCACCAAGAGGGCGATGAGACTCTTCACGACAAACATCTCGGCAAAAAGTGGCAAGCTAGGAACGAGCTTACCGACAAGCCCAACGGCAAGATCGCTCAATATGTAAACCATCCCAACGGGAAGAAAGAGCGAGAATCCGAACAATAACATTTTGAACACATACTCACCAAAGAGTGATCCAAACGAAATCCAGTGGGCCCCAAAACTCACTGTTCCTGGAGGACAACTGTCGATGCTGAGAAGTAGTACTTCAACGATATGGATGAGCAATCCTGAAGAAAAGAGCAGAGCAATCAATCCGAATTCAAATAAAACTCCAAGCTGCCCCTCCCCCTCCTCCCCGAATGACGCCCCATACATACCGCCGAGATTCTGACCTCGTCCCTGTTCAAGCAGAGCTGCGAACATCCAGAAACTCTTTATGAGCAAGCTGAAAGGAAGAGCAATCAACGCGCCAAGTACAAACTCAAGAAGATAGGTAAAGATTCCAGCCTCAATCCCGGATGACTGCGGCAAGCTAAGGGAAAAGGCGAGAGTTAAAACGATAGCCACCCCGACCCGGTTCGAGAGAGAAAATACTGTAAGTCCCCCTGGTAGGAAGAGAGCACAACCCATCATGCGAGAGAAAAGGCAAAAGAGGCTCTCACCAGCGAAGTCCACCACCTACACTCCCAAATACTTTATGGCCTCTAACGTTCCTTGAAAGTACGCAATCATTTCTCTCACAATATACCCAGAAGCTAACGCAAGGACCGTTACGAGTGAGCCAATTTTCAGCAAGAAGCTGATCGACTGCTCTTGTACCTGGGTAGCGGCCTGAATAATCGAAACCGCAAGGCTGACCCCGGTACTCACCAGGAGCGGGACTCCGGAAAAAAGTAAGACCAGCAAGATGGTCTGTTCGATGAATGGAGTAATCATAGCGACCCCGATAAGAGATACGATTCCGTTAACCCTTTTGAGAGCAACAACCAGCCATCCGCAAAGGTAAAGAGCGCCACTTTTAGCGGGAGCGAGATCATGACCGGACTCACCATGAACATTCCAACGCCGGCAAGAAGATTCGCAACGATGAGATCAATGGCGAGAAATGGTAAGAGGATGACGAAACCAATGGTAAATGCCTCCCGAAGTTCGGTGACAACAAAGGCCGGAAGAAGCACAGTCCAAGCGATCTCAGAAGCCTTTGAATTTCCATCTTCCGCCAACTCGGAAATCTCAGATTTTGGTTTTTGCTGGATTGCAATCTTCTGAAATACCAATAGTTCGCGTTTTCCAACGTGAAGCTCCAAAAATTCCCGCCATGGTTGCAGCAATGAATTCACTTCTTCCTTTTTGATCGCAGATGGGGATTTCTCAAGCTTGTGAAGCGGGAATTCGTTCATACGAGTTTGGAATTCGTTGATGGTTGGCCCCATGATGGTCATAGTGAGAGCGACTGCTAGACCGAGGATGATCAGGCCACTTGGCACCTGTTGCGCCCCTAATCCCGAGCGGAAAAAACTTAAAACGATGTGCACCTTGATAAATGAGGTGAAGAGCCCAATGACGACTGGAGCTAATGCGAGAGCAAGACTGATGGTTACCAACCAGTACGGATGATGAGTGGTCATTGATCATCCCCGACATAAACGACTCGAAGTCCTTCCAACGCATAGCCGGAGGAAAGAAGTCTCCCAGATAGCAAACGCTTCATTTCCGTCAGAGACGCTGCATCACTTCGCTTAACAAAGAGAACGAGATCAAGAGAGTCCTTTCTTCTTCGTTCAATCGCTATCCGAACCCTTCGTTCCCCAGAGAGCTCCACGGTAAAGGAAAGATGATGCTCTGCCCCCTCTGACCAATGTTCCGCGGCTGCTTCAAAGAGTTGAGACTCTTCCAACACGGAAGCAAAAGGAAGGGCGGCTTCGGCATCTCCACCTCTCGGAACAGAGTCGTAAGCTTCTTGTCTTCCACCCTCACTGGAAGATTGTTGCTCACTATGGTTGTGCCTTCCCGACCCCAAGCAGTCCCCAACAGTCACATGAGGATCTTCCAGAGAATCGCGGTGGAGATGTCGCACATCCAAAGGGTCAGATGCAGCTATCTTCTCTCGCTCGGCAAATTCAAGCGGCTCAACTGAAAATTCTTTTTGAGAGATCTCCTCTTCTCTCTCGTTCGCTTTGAAACGCTTAAAGGCAGCTACCTCGCCCATCGCCTCAGCAGCACGCTCTGTTTGAATGAGCTCTCGCTCTGCCTTGAATCGGCTCTGCTTCGCACCGATGAGTTCGATCTTCTTGGTGATAAAGGAAAGTTGGCGAGAGAGCTTTTTCCCATGCTCTTCTAAGACCTTCATTCTCTTATCCTTATCGGCAACCTGTTTTGCCTCACCCCGGGCAAGTTGAAGCGCTGCCATGAACTCCTTCGGCTGTAAGCGATGACGCAGAGCGAGAAGTTGCGTGCGAACTGTTGCAGATTTCGATTGCTCTAAATTGAGGATTTTTTTCTCATCGTCAATTTTTTTCGCAATACGGCGGTGCATCTCGCTCACCTCTTGGCGCCGCACCTCCGATTCTCGCTGCACGAGATCAAGTCGTTGAGAGGTTGAAGAGCTCATGGACGTTATCCCTGATTTTGTAGCCGACGAAGTGAAGAGCTACCACTCTCTGCAACCTTGGAAACAAGCTCAACCGTCATGCCGTACTCTCCTGCTCGAATCTGAAACATGAGCAGCTCTCGTGGCTTCATCTGAGCACCTGAAGTTACTCGCTCCGTCAACACTTTCATCGCCTGAAATGGATCACGAGGAACTTTCAGAGCCTGTTGCGCTCCCGAGAGAGCGTCCTGAAAAGACCCTCGTTTTTCAAGTGAATTCAATTGATTACCACCGGCAATGGAGCTTCCTCCAGTCGGTACTATGGATGGACGTCGAACTGAGAGAATCATCACTTCTCCTATTGGAAGATTCTCTCTTCTATCGAGGAAAACGGGTTAAAGTTTCCTCCTAGAGCAAAAATGCTGTCACATTTTTCATAAAGTATTGGCAATTCACGCCATCGCCTGCGGTGAACACCCGAGAAGTACCCC
>JAGRAT010000211.1 GCA_020434495.1 Bdellovibrionales bacterium
CTTACGTGCTGGAGCAGTCTCAAACCTTGAAGTTATCGCGGACTCACTCGCCAATAATCCATACGCCATCGACATTCATGTAATCGGACATACAGACGACTCAGGTAATCCTGAATACAACTCTCGACTCGCGGAAGCACGTGCAAGAAATGTCAGCGCATATCTCATGACTCGTGGCGTAAGTAGTTCTCAGATTCAAGTAACAAGTTTCGGTGGGAAACGACCGATTGCTAGCAACGAAACACCTGTTGGTAGACAGTTAAACCGCCGAGTAGACGTGTATGTAACATCAAAGAGACACTCATGAGCGAAAAACGAGAGGCCTTCATTGTCGACACCTGTCGAACTCCCAGAGCAAAGCGAAAGGGAGTTTTTTCCGGTATTCACCCGATTGATCTGATGACCTATCCGCTTAACGGCATAGTTGAGCGAAACAAAATCTCTCCGGAATCAATTGAAGATGTCATCCTTGGGTGCGTCACTCAAACTGGCGAACAAGGGTGGTGTGTCGCACGAGGAGCTGTACTCGGAGCAGGATGGCCGATTTCAGTTCCCGGGACCACAATCAACCGTCTCTGTGGCTCCGGCCAGCAAGCAACGAATTTTGGCGCTTCAACCATACAAGCTGGGAATGCTGATCTGATAGTATCTGGTGGACTTGAACACATGACTCGAGTACCGATGTTTTCCGACACCGGTGGAGAACCAAGCCCCGCCCTCAACTCGCACCACCCCGACCTGGTCCAGCAGGGAGAATCTGCCGAGATCATGGCAGAGGAGTTTAAGCTTTCAAGAGAGGAGATAGACGCCTTCGCGCTCTCTTCTCAGATGAAAGCGAAAGAGGCATTGGACAACAAGAGGTTTCAGGGGAGCCTGATTCCAGTTTCTTACCAAGAAGCTGAAAGCGGACAGTCAGGAATTCTTGAAGCGGACAACAACCCGCGCCCTGAAACTACGGCAGAAGCTCTCGCTGGACTGAAGACCGTTTTTCGAGATAACGGAGTGATCACCGCCGGCAATGCCTCTGCTATCGTCGATGGTGCTGCCGCAATTCTTCTCGCGAGCGAAAGCGCCATCAAGAAGCACTCTCTGAAGCCCCGAGCCCGAATTGCGAGCATGGCTGCTATTGGCTCGCCTCCTCGTATAATGCTCACTGGTCCCATAGAAGCTAGTCGACAAGCAGTTGCACGAGCTGGATTGAAATTGCAGGACATCGATCTCTGGGAAATCAACGAGGCATTTGCACCTGTTCCACTCGTTACCATTAAAGAACTCGGCATTGATGGTGAGCGTGTCAATGTCAACGGAGGTGCGATAGCCCTCGGTCACCCACTCGGAGCAACTGGTGCAATACTCCTTGGCACTCTTTTGGATGAAATGGAGCGACGAAATGTTCAGTACGGCTGCTCTACGATGTGTATCGGTCTTGGGATGGGCATAGCTACTGTTCTTGAGCGGGTCTAGGCATTCTTGAGGGGATCCAGGGCATAGAATCCTCTCGAGCAATAACACAGATCCTCTTGATATCTCCTCCCGGTAGCGGGTTAGTATATTCCCCTCATGACTGAGAATTTCGTTTTTAGCACTAAACGAACAAGGTGATACAGAAGGGATAGTATTCATGTTTTCATACACCACCCAAGATGCCGTTAACTGCTTCATCAACGCGAAAAACCTTAATGCCTCCTTAAAGAAGATCGTGAAGTCGGAGGCGTCGAAAGACCCTAGAACGGCTCGCTTCACTAAAGCGCTCAAAATCGCAATGAAATCACCAAAAGATGACGCTATTCCCGCTTTCGTCGAAAAGGCGCTCCCCGACTATACTGAGCATCTCTTCCTCGTCGTTCGAAATGCATATGCTCCGCTCATAGAACCAATCCTTGATGCAATTATTACCGAGTACGCTGACAACTTTAACGAGACATACTCCATCGATCCCACATCTGGGGTAATAACCGTAAGCTCAGAGGATAGTTTTAAGCAGCTCGGGAAACAGGCGATAGACTCTCTCGTATCCCAAATTGACAGCGCCGAGCTTCCGAGCAATGGCTTCATGAAGAAAGCCATCCTGTACTCACTTTTCGATCGTTCGGTTCTTGAAGAGTTAGAAAAACACCTCTCCGCCTAACAAGGAGCGGCCAATAAGGGAAAGCGCGTGGGCCAGGATAACCCATCCAGCATCGTACAACTCGCCACTCTTGGCCTCATGATAGTTTGTACATACTTCGCTTACCATGCGGACTCTCGACAGAAGGAGTCGATCCTCCTCCAGGACCACATCATTGCACAGTTGGAAACAACGCAAGAACAGCTGACCAGACTAGAGAAACATCTGACACATTCCGAGGGACTTGCCTCATTTGAAATAGATAAGTCGCTAGAAATTCAGCAGGCGCTCGAAGATATAAACCTTCCAAGACTCCCTTCAGGGCTCTACCAACTCACCACCTCGGTTCCCCTCGATGGAAGCGAGAAGACCTTTACCATTTACCATATGAAAACTGAGGTGTCGGCCTCGGGAGAGACTTATCCCCTTCAAATTGGAGTGGCAATCTCGGGCTACCTTTCGACTCCAAAAGTGTATGTCGATATCGACAGTGATGGTCGAGTAGACCAAGAAGCGATGTACGCGGTGACCGCCTGGCTCCCATTGCAGCAGCTCTATAGCGGATCCATAAATCCGAGTGTATCCCAGAAGATTTACAACTCATTTATCCTCAAACACCACGATGCAGAGTTTATGGATGTCGCAAATATCTCCTCCCATGGGAGCTCTTTAGTGAAAACCATCTGGCAAGCTGTCACCGAAAAGGGCGGGGAACTTTTTTCCAACCCAGAAAAAAGCCGAACAAGTTCCTCAGACAGCAATATTGATAGATTTTAGTGTGCTCGCAAGCGCCATGACCAACCACCCGCAATCGATTGGTAGCACTATCTTGGACTACCTACTAACACAAACATGCAAAGGCTTATCTTCACTTGCATGCGCACTTCCATACGGCGTAACCAAAAACATAGTGTATGTTCTTCTAAAGGCATTCTTCATTATTCAGCCGAAGCATCTTCGAATTGCACATGCGAATCTCAAAATAGCTTTTCCTGATAGAGCCGAGGCGGATCGGAACATCATTTTGAGAAAACACATAGGATTTTTAGCGAGGGTACTGACTGATTCTCTTCGATTACAGCTCATTGATGAACCATGGGCTAGAGAGCACATCTCATTCCCAAATGAGGAACTTCACCGTGGATTAAAATCCTCTCACCACACTGGAGCGTTAATCATCACCGGACACCTCGGAAGCTTCGAGCTCTTCGGATATGCTTCAGCCATCCTCGGTCACAAGCTGGCTTTTGTTGTTAGAAACTTCCCGTTTCCACAGCTTGATGATTGGTGGTGTAAAACTCGCGAACGACCAGGGAATACCGTAATTCGGAGGAAAGGTGCCTACAAACAAATTATAGAGCAGCTCCAAAACGGTGGGAATGTCGCCCTACTCTTCGACCAAAACGTCACCCTGAGCAGAGCGGTGTTCCCGAAATGGTTTGGACTTGAGGCAGCAACTACTAAAGCAGTCGCGTATGCAGCTCTAAAGATCGAAGCTCCTCTGGTTGTAGCTACCCTCGCCTACCAAGGCGACAGCAAGCACACCATCCTCTGGAAGCAGATTAGCATCGAAGAGATTCGTGGCAGCCAAGAACTCTCACGAGAGGAAAAGCTTCTGAAGATTACGCAGCTCGCCTCAGACACATTCTGCGAATGGATTGCCGAATATCCAGAACAGTGGCTTTGGAGTCATCGGAGGTGGAAGACCAGACCTGATGGCTCAAAATTCCCTTATTAGTTAATAATACAGCAGATTTTTATCATATCGACATATTGATATTTATCGATACGATAGGGTAAAATAAGAGCTATGGATATTGCTTCCCTTCTGAAAGCACTTGGAGATGACTCGCGTCTCCGACTCATTCATCTCCTTACCAAGGGAAGTTTTAACGTACAAGAACTCACCCAGACCCTCTCCCTTTCCCAGTCCACTGTTAGCCACCATTTGAAGATCCTCGAACAGGCCGGCCTTGTCAGTCACCGGAAAGAGGGCTCATTTGCGTTCTACACTGTGGCACAAGCAAATCCAGAGTCCTTCGAGGGACAGCTTCTCGACCTGACCACTCAAGCAGTTACTCGCTCTGCGAATCTTCACGAACAGCTCGAAGCGGACAATACCGCTATCGAAAAGATATTCGTTGGACGACGGGACAAGGCTCGGAAGTACTTTGATACGGTAGCCAGAGACTGGAGCTCTATTCGTTCCGAAGCTCAAGGAAAGGCAGACTACCTCCCTCACCTAACCAAAAGCATCCCCACGGAAGGCTCCCTTCTCGAGCTCGGCTGTGGTTCGGGGATGTTGCTAAAAAAACTCCTCCCTCGCTCCGGTGAAACGATTGGAGTCGATTACTCTGAAGCGATGATTCAAGAAGCACGGCAGAACCTCGGAAACCTTGCCGAAGCGGTGGATATCCGACTTGGATATCTTGAACATTTGCCGCTTGGGGATGACACCATCGATTGCGCCCTCGCTTGCATGGTGTTTCACCATATCGCCGAACCCCAAGAGGCGATGAAAGATATTCACCGGGTACTTCGCCCGAATGGCTCGCTCGTTATTGTTGACCTCGTTGAACACAATAATGAACTCATGCGAGAAAGGTATGCAGATCTCTGGCTCGGGTTTAACACAGACCTCTTTTCAAACTGGATTCACCAATCGGGTTTCGAAAAACCAAATCTTGAGGTGCTCGGCGAAGAGAAAGATGTTTTCGTATTAACAACAACTAAACGAGAAGGATAAAGCATGAATGCAAGTGCACTAGCAAAGAAGGCAGTAGCGGGTGAGGACTACAAAGTAGCCGATATCACCCTGGCTGAGTGGGGAAGAAAAGAAATCGCCCTCGCAGAAAACGAAATGCCTGGTCTTATGGCTCTACGTAAGGAGTTTGGTGCGAAAAAGCCCCTCAAGGGAGCGAAAATCGCTGGCTGCCTACATATGACCATTCAAACAGCCGTACTAATCGAAACACTTGTAGAGCTCGGCGCTGAAGTTCGATGGTCAAGCTGCAACATCTTCTCCACTCAAGATCATGCAGCAGCAGCAATCGCAGCCGCTGGCATTCCTGTATTTGCTTGGAAGGGGGAAACCGAAGAAGAGTACGACTGGTGCATCGTTCAGACCCTAACATTCTCCGACGGCAAAGGACCGAACATGCTCCTTGATGACGGCGGAGATCTCACCCTCATGGTTCACCAGAAATACCCTGAACTCATCGGGGAGATCAGAGGCGTTTCAGAGGAAACAACAACTGGAGTTGCCCGACTTTATCAAATGGCAAAAAAAGGTGAACTCAAAATGCCTGCCATGAACGTCAATGACTCCGTCACGAAGTCAAAGTTTGACAACCTCTATGGGTGCCGAGAGTCGCTTGCCGACGGATTGAAGAGAGCAACTGATATCATGCTTGCTGGAAAAGTTGTAGTAGTGGCCGGGTACGGTGGTGTCGGAAAAGGCTGTGCGAGCTCAATGAAAGGGTACGGCGCGCGAGTCCTCATCACCGAGATCGACCCTATCCTTGCCCTTCAAGCCGCCATGGAAGGATACGAAGTAACCACCATGGAAGCTGCTGCTCCTGTAGCAGATATCTTCGTCACCGCAACTGGCAACTGCGATATCATTACCGGTGCTCATATGATGGAAATGAAAAATGAAGCCATCGTTTGCAACATCGGTCACTTCGACAACGAGATCGATATGGCGTGGCTAGAGAACAACAAAGATGTCAAAGAAGTAAACATCAAGCCTCAAGTTGATAAGTTTGAGTTACCGAACGGACGCGCAATTATCGTTCTCGCCCGTGGGCGACTTGTGAATCTTGGATGCGCCACTGGCCACCCGAGCTTTGTCATGTCTGCCTCGTTTACAAACCAGGTCATGGCCCAGATAGAGCTCTACTCGAATCACGGTCAGTATCCGGTTGATGTTCACATGCTACCAAAGCAGCTTGATGAGAAGGTCGCGAGACTTCACCTTGATA
>JAGRAT010000212.1 GCA_020434495.1 Bdellovibrionales bacterium
CGGCTAGTATGTGTTGTCCCTCCGGGGGCTTCCGGCAATTTCAATTGCCTCCAGTTAGCCGCCAATGAAGAATTAGCGGAGGTAGGAGGCATTTGGAACATCCTAAGGTTGCGCCTGCTTTGAGAATTCGCCCTCATCTTTATCCTCGCTTTGGGATGCCAAGAACTGATCGACAACCTCAAATAGCCGAACGGCTTGCTCTGCCATCCGCTCAACGTCAACAAGAATCGCAAAGTACAATATGCTAAGGCGCGTTTTTGAGGACCGATTATGAATTCGCTCATCCTGCGCGTTCGAATACTGTTGCATCTTCTCCGCGAGAGCTCTTTGAGCGGTCTGGACTCTCTCAAAACTACTCACCTTCTGGCCAGTAATATGTTGCTCTACCTCATGTAATATCTCCGTGACTCGCGCAACCAAGTCCTCCAGCTCACTCTTCTGAACAGAGAGCAATCCTTTATGATTCTCGCGAACATGCTCGTAAGCTCTAACCACAATATCCCGATAAGCATCGGTCAAAGCCTGCAAGGTTGAAACAGTTTCGGAGTACTCAGATTCATTTCGAACCTGCTTCAGATGCATTAAACGCATGACCTTAAAAACGTTTGCAGCAATAATATTCGACCATCGTTGAATTCTCCGACGAGCAAGATAGTGAGTTTTCAGTTCAACTCGATTCTCACTCAGCAGGGCCTCGATTCCGCTATCTAGGTGAAGCTGAAAATACTTCAAAAAGATCCCCACCTGAGTGAAGGTACTCGCTTTTGCTTCTTTTACATCCGTGATCTTCTTCAGATTAAAAACGGCCTCCTTCTGCTTCTCAGCCTCTATCGCTTTATGTTTCCAATGCGCGCTCCAGAGAAAATACACGGTCCCCGCGATCAACAGCGCACCTCCTGCAACTCCGCCGTAATAAATGATTGCACAATAGATACCGCCGGTGACAAAGGCCATGACTGCCGTAACAAACCAACCGCCAATAACCGTCAGCACTCCGGTTACTCGATACACAGCTGTATCTCTCCCCCAAGCTAGGTCCGCAAATGAGGTTCCCATCGCCACCATAAAGGTCACATAGGTTGTTGAAAGAGGGAGCTTCAGAGAAGTAGCAAATGATACGAGGATGCTCGCCATCATGAGGTTCGTTGAGGCTCTCACGAGATCGAAAGAAGGGGCGATGTCATGGTCGCCAAACTCGTCTTGTAGTGGTCGCGCAAATCGACGTCCTAAAAACTTCTTAAAAGTCCGAGGGATGAGCATTTGAAACACTGCAAAAATAGCTGAAAATATGCGAACGACGACACGAGAAAGGGCCAAAGATTCAAACTGCTCCTTATCTTCAGTGTGACTACTTAGCTGAACTTCTGTTTCTGTAACCGTACGAGCCTTCCTTGAGAACCAGAGCGCAAGTACCATGACAACACCGCAAGCGAGCAGCAAGAAGGGATTGGTCGGAACCTTTCCTGCAAGACCTCCCATAGTTGCCGTTAGCGGATTCGCTTCAGCAAATGCAGCATTATAAGCGTGCAAACTCGCGATAGGAACTCCAACAAAGTTCACAAGATCGTTAGCAGCAAACGCAAGAGCGAGGGAGAATGTTCCCATCAATACGACGGGCTTAAAGATATTCACCCGAAATGCAGAGATGAGAATCTGAGAAACGATTGCTGCGAGGACAAAAAGAATACCGGTAACAAAAAGGAGGTTACCTTCTATATAAGACAAGATTTCCTTCGGGATAAGGGCCGCGCCTTTGGTGCCTTTCATCATAATGAAGAGTAAAATTGAGGAAACACATATCCCGCTCCAAAGCCCTCCAAAGGCCTTCAAGTACTTCTCATAATCGAAAGTAAACAGTACGCGAGCAACAAACTGAGCCAAAGCGCCACAGACAAACGCGATAACGACGGAGAGCAGTATTCCTGAAATTATGGTGAGCGCGGTCGCGGTATTTATGTACTGAGCGAGGGTAGATAAATCCTGGCCGTTCGAGAGAATCTTAATGAGCGAGAGCGCGACTGCGGCACCAAGAAGTTCAAATACTATTGATACGGTTGTAGAGGTCGGCAACCCATACGTGTTGAAAAGGTCAAGAATGAGAAGATCCGCCAGCATCACAGCGAGGAAAAGGGTCATGAGTTCTGGCATCGTAAAGAACTGCGGGTGGAAAATGCCCTTCCGGGCGACCTCCATGATGCCGCTCGAAAAAAGGACTCCGGCAAGTAGTCCGAGACCAGCAATGATAAAGATCGTTCTCCGCGAAGCGACTCGAGAGCCGATAGAGGAATTTAAAAAGTTTACGGCGTCATTACTCACCCCCACGATGAGATCTAAGACCGCGATCGCCATCAAAAGAACAACAATCGCAAAAAACATGTTCTGTTCCATCGTCAACTCTCTCTATTCCTCTAGTAGTATCACCACCGGCATTCTAATTTTTTTCACTTCTAGAAACCTATCTGCCACTGCAAGCGGTATAAAGTTCCAGTTTCTCCCACCAAATAGTTCGGACCTGAACTGCTGATAGGCGAATCATCAATTCGTGAGACATCAAAACTTATTTTGTTTTGGTGAGTACCATTGAGGTAATAATTGAAACCTCCAGCAAATTCAGAGGCATTGGAAACTTCTCCATCAACGTAGGAATATCGAGCGACAACTTCAAAGAGCTTTGGCAGAACGAAGTATCCAGCGTCAACGGTTAATCCACTATCTTGAAAACTTGATAATTCTGCTCCATGAGAATCAAGGATCTCTCGAATTTCCCTGATATAGAATTCCGAGTTAATCCCAAGCCCTTCGTACTTAAGAGCGAGGTCTAGCGCGTACAAATATATATCGTACTCACTAATGGTTGAACCGAGAACCACGGCATCAGGGTTGGTTATGCGGACTCCGTCACTAGTTCGAACAACATCGGCTTCGCCTATTGGCTCTCCGAGGGAGGAACCATCAATTGGCGAGTAGGTAAAACTCGTTCCTACTTGAACCGCCAATTCGTTGTGCCATTCCAGATCCGCTGCACCTTTTCCATAATCGCCGATGATATCTCCCCAAAAAGAGGTGGAATAGGTGAATTGATTGTCGACATCCTCCGACTCGAGATCCGTAGTGATGAATCCATTGGAGACCATCGTACGGTAATGGAAGCCAGAAAGAGGCTCCCCGATTGCCCAGATACCTATTGAACGATCCGGACGAAAGAATGAAGTCGCAAGGGAACGATCCACGAGGTGCGTAGTTGTAGAACCATTGAGCCATTCCCGACTACCAGGGACAAAGGCCTTACCAACATACAAATCAAATGCCTCATCAAAAAGGTAATTCACCCAAAAGTCGTGGGCTTTCACATCATGATTGTCATCAGTATCAAAATCTAAATTCAGATAGTACTGAATTTCTGGCCGACCAATATAGCCACGAAAATCTAAGCGCCCCCTTTCGATTTCGAACTCGTTCTTGTCAGCTTGTTCCCCTGTCCTTCCATTATCAAAGCGGAAGGTCCTACTTTGCCTGGAGAAACCAGTGTAGCGAAACTGCATGCGCCCGCCGATCTTCATGGAAACGGGCCAGTCTTCACTCTGTCTCACAACAACAGTACCACTTTCATGGTGAACTTTGGCAGGTGACTCCTCCCTCTCCACCGATTGCATCTTCTTCGTCTGGAGAGCACGCGCATCTCTTCCGTCTTTAGATATCTCGCTTGGTTTAGCTGGATCCTTTTGGCCGCAATCCTCTCCAAAGGTGCCAACTTCGACACCGAGCTTTAACAACGCAGCTTCCAACAATTCAATTCGCTTTGATTGAAGATGAAGCTGGCTCTTCAACTCAGCAAATTCGCTCTCCTCTGCAGAGAGATGACACGAAAACAAGAGAAGAGGTAAGAGATAATGAATAACACTACGAGGGGTCCGCATTTTCCTAAGTCCCATTTTTCTATAATCAGGATTGCTCCAGAGTGTTCTTACCATGGAACCTGGTACGAATGAACATCTGCTTGAGTTTGAGTTTTATTAGCATTCCGTGAGCAATTAAAAAGGTCAGGGAAAATCCTCTCTTTTCTCTTGATTTCAGTCTCAGTATCCCAAGGTTTCATCCCCGGAATTCGACCAGAGACACGTTTAGCTCTATGATCGAGATTCTCCAGAATCCTCTATGGTGATAGGTGGGGTTTGAAACATTCCGAGCAGCTCCATCGGAGAGCCCTTCCCTTTCCCAAACCCCTTGAAGAGTGATCCCATTGCTTTTTGAGTCACGACATTCTTGATAACTGGATGAATGCCGCTTGCAGCTGCGGAAACCAGTACCTGCTTGAAATCTTCATCACTGAGATACCGCCGATACTCTCCTAGGGAGAGAAGAGCTTTCTGGACTCCCGAGAGCAAGGAGGGAACCGAACCAGTGGTAGCACGGATTCGCTTCAGCTCATCAAAGAACCCCTTTCGAAAATCTGATTCGTTTGAGGCGCTAGTGACAGCAGTGAACAGTACCGCTCCCAAGGTCTTCAGATCGTCATGTTCGGGTTCTTCCAGCTCAAGTGCACCAAAGTCAAAATGCCCGATTGTATTCCCGTTAATCCGGCAGTTCCCTCCATGCCGATCCTTATCGAAGATTCTTCCAGCAAGAATCCGACTCAATTCAAAGGTGGCAATAGCTTTTGCCAACTTTCGCTTCCGTCCAAACTCCTCAGCAGTTCCCTCTGGAAGTTCGATAAAGTGCTCCCCTTCCACTTCATCTAAAAGAAGAAATCCGTCCCCAAAAGCGCTCACGCCAGGGACATAGAAATTGAATTTCTCTCCATCAACATGGATAGATTTTCCATTATAAGCCCCTTGCGCCGCGATATTCTGATCAACACCTAACCGAGTATTCGTCTCCCACTGTACTGTCCGCCGTGATTCCTCAATGATGTCCCGCAAGGTGAAAAATACAGGATCTTCTTCACCGAATTCTGCCGCAAGGGCGGACATATACCCGAAGCCATTATCAGCTCGCTCAAGGGCGTGTGGCCTGAGAACGCGAAGCACTTTAGAACTCCCATCCTTCATCTGAACTCGCATGGCGATATAAAGAGACCCTGAGCCAAGCACCTTCCCGTAGTGAGCTATTCCATCAAGTACAGCCGGGGAAACTTGTTCTTCGATGAGGTCAAAGAGCTCCCACCGCAAAGGCTCGCTCGCATGGGTCTTTAGTCGGGCGAGATTCGCGCGAATGTCTTCAGGGGTGTCTGGATGACTCTCCGCAGCTTGACCAGCCTTCGTTTCTGCTGGTCCCATATTTTCTAAGAATGTTGCCAGAGCAACCCCTGTGCTCGCGCCTTTGGAAGCAGATTTCTCCGCTGAAATGAGCAGCGCACTTAAGGCCAAACTCTTCTCGTAATCCGGGAGGACACCAATGTACTTTTCTACGAATTCACGAGAGCGTTCAACATGGCGCCCAGAATCGGGAAAGGCTTTCTCGATAGCGTACTTAAACGCTTCAGCCTCTTGCTCCTTCGTTGTGGCATCAACGGGAAGGAGCATTTCACGGGCGATAAGCGCGCGGGCCTCTAACGGTGCAGACCAAAAATTCTCATAAAAGAGCCTTCCGTCAAGCTTCGCCAAGGGACTGACCGCCCCGGTGTGGCGCTCCACATTGGCCCAGTATCTATTTGTATCAACATAGTAAAGAACTGTATCGGTAAAGCGATTGATGGACTCGTTACTGAAGGGAGCGAGAAGAAAGTCCATCACTTCTTGTCGGGTGTCTGGATCGCGTCGAAGAACGGAAGTAAGGGTATCAAATGCTATCCCCAGCCCTTGAGTCTGTTCTAACCCTTCGCGATCGAGCTTTGGAAGGGAATCCTGAAGCAGCGCACTCGCTTCCTTTTGGGTAAGTGCTTTTTTTGCAACGAGGTTGAAGGCCTCTGCTCTATCTAGGCGGTTAAACTTCCCCTTCACTCGTTCAGCGACAACTTGCAGAGCATCCCTAAACTCATCACTATTGTCGTCCCTCCCTATCTGCCGGACGATGCAATCGGACCACATCTCAAGAGCTTGGGTACGGAGCTTTGGATCTTCAATTCGCGAACCAGAG
>JAGRAT010000213.1 GCA_020434495.1 Bdellovibrionales bacterium
GGCACTAACGTTAGCACCTACCTTCGCTGTTGAAATTCATTGGCGTCCTCGCGAAGGCTCTTTCTGTAACCCCTCGAAGAAGAAGAGGGGGTCCCCTTTTTCCAGAGTGCTGTCAGGAATCCATCAAGCTATCTCTTCGGAAAAAGGGGAGAATTCACTTATCCGAGTAGCGAGAGTGCTAGCTGCGGCTGCTGGTTTGCCTGAGCAAGTACTGAAGCACCAGCCTGTTGAAGGATGTTGAGTCTTGTTAACTCAGCAGCTTCAGAAGCGACGTCAACGTCCCGGATTCGGCTTTCGGCAGCTGCGAAGTTTTCCCGAGAAACCGATAGGTTCTTAATAGCAACGTTCAATCGAGCTTCAGTAGCACCGAGGTTTCCTCTTTGTACTGAAAGTGAAGCAATCGCGTTGTTTACGGCATCTAGGGCAAGTCGTGACGCAGACTGAGCATCCACACTGGTATTGGCACTGATCGAGTATGCCAGAGCTGAAGAACCTGATGGAGCTAGTCCGAGAGCAGATAGGGTTCCTTCCACACCAGCAAAAGATATCTGAGATGTGGATTGAGAGTTGAATCCGACCTGTAGAACCGTGGTTGCTCCGCCAGAGATGAGTGCCACACCGTTAAACACCGTAGTGCTGGCAATTCGCTCAATTTCCGAAGCAAGAGCGGTAAATTCGTTCTGTAGCGCTGAACGCTGGTTGTTCGAATATACACCGTTCGCTGATTGTTCAGCGAGTTCCGCAAGTCTTGAAAGTACACCACCGATTTCGCTTAGTGCTGAGTCAGCAATGGCGATGGTAGAGATACCGTCATTCGCGTTTCGAATAGCCACTGAAGCTACTCTTTGGTCAGCTCGGAGAGAGTCAGCAATCGCAAGTCCCGCAGCATCGTCGCTTGCCTTGTTGATTCGTTGTCCTGAACTGAGACGTTCAAAGGTTTGGCCAAGAGCAGTTGATGAGTTAGATAACCGTCTCTGTGCCTGTAAAGAAGATATGTTTGTACCGAGTGTGATACCCATGGCTTTTTCCTCCGTGATAGACAAGCCCGGAACAGATCAATCCTTTGACCTGGTGCGTTAAGCCACGCCGACAGAATGCCGGGTGCCGAACAAATCGTTTAATTGTCTTGGGGAAAATACTGAACTTCCCGCTACGACCTCGTCGCGCTGGAATCTGACTTGAGACACGTACTAGCGAGGGGCGGTGTCTTCAAGAGCAGAGGTACTACCTCCTGCGCTTAGAATAGCCAACGTCTCAGTGATGGTTTTTCTGAACTGCAAAATGAATCTCTTAGGTAAAATGGTAATCCTGCGTAAGTCGGTTTCGTAGAAAGAGGGATAAATGAAAGATAATGAAGCTTCTTTTGTTGATCTGCAGACCAATGGAATTCCCAGATTCAGAGGAGGCTCTCTGAAAAACCTCTGCTTTAGATTCAATTTTAAAATAAGCCGGAAATAGCGCTGCTCTCATGGAGTATCAATCTGTAAATACATGGTCTTGGACAATCTACAGCAGCCAACGCCTAATCGCTGTTGCCTTTTTAGTGAATAGTATCTCTCTTCTCTCTGGAGCTCCGCATCTCTGTTACTAGACAATTACCACAGCTCGCAAATGAATAAACGGGATTCCTATTTGCCTCCGGTGCAAATGATGAATGTCATCTCGAATACTTTTTCGAAATCTAACCACCCCCGATCACAGAACTTTAGCTCTCGCGTCATTTTTTTCTTAAGTTTCGCACACTGTTTGCCGTTGCTCTTATTGTGTGTGATGCGGGTGGAGTGTCAGTGACCTACTTAAACGACTCTCCCAAGCATTCAAAGTTGTGGCCCTCACCGTTGGTTTAAGCCGATTGGCTTCCTGTATCGAAGGAACGACGCAGGTCTAACGTGAGCTTTCAAGGAGGAAATGAAGATGGCTGTTACTCTTGGATCGAACATTGCGTCCCTTCAGGCGCAGCGTCGACTCTCTATCGCAACCGACAAATTAAGCACAACATTCGAACGACTCAGTTCGGGACAACGGATCAACAAGGCAAGCGACGATGCTGCTGGTCTTGCGATTGCCGATGCCCTTCGAGCTGACCAGCGAGTAGCTACTGTTGCTATCCGAAACGCAAACGACGGTATCTCAAGTATCGCGATTGCTGACTCGGCGCTTGGTGAGATTGGTAACGTGCTTACTCGACTCGCGGAACTCTCTGAGCAATCAGCTAACGGTGTGTTCTCTGTAACGCAACGTTCAGCTCTGGCGAACGAATTCGTGGCGTTGGCCTCAGAGATCGAGCGAATTGCTGTTACCACTGAGTTTAACGGCGTTAAGCTACTTTCTGGTAACTCAACCTTGACGCTTCAAGTGGGATTCGATTCCACCTCCACCTCTCAAATTTCATTTACAGGGGTGCAGGGTACATTGAACTCTCTTGGACTAGCGGCTTCGGGATCATCTGCACTGGCCTACTCTATTAACGGAGCGACCTCTGCAGACGGACAGTCAGCTGCTCGACTTGCACTAGATGCGATCAACGGAGCGATTCAATCACTTGCGACCACTCGAGGTACTCTCGGTGCGACTGAAGCTCGATTGAACGTGGCAATCAACAACTTGTCGATTGCTCGTGAAAACTTCGCGGCTGCAGAAAGCCGAATCCGGGACGTTGACGTCGCTTCTGAAGCTGCTGAGTTGACAAGACTCAACATTCTTCAGCAAGCAGGTGCTGCGGTTCTCGCTCAGGCGAACCAGCAGCCAGCTCTAGCTCTTAACCTTCTCGGATAAGAGTAAGTAAAGAATTTGGGCGGGAGCGCCATTCCCGCCCAAATCATCTTTTCACCAGCAGAAAATGGTAACAGGCAAGGCGAAAGCACAGAAGGTTTAGCAGAAATTCGAGGACGACAGATAATGTACGTGTGGTACGTGTGTGTTGTTTTTACCTCGCTACTTCCAGGGTGATGGAAAGAGTTGTCTGGGGGCGGATGACTCTTTCTCATCACTCTTTTTTTATCTACATTTAGTGACTACAATTCCCCCAGCTTCGATTCCACTTAGAGGACTGTCGATGTGCGTCTTCGATCTGATAGAGTGTGAAGAAGTAGTAGTTTTGTTTTGTGATGTGGCAAATTCTTTGCCCTAAATACTGGCAGATCGATCGTTAAGTATGAGCATCGATGATTCATTGAGATATGTCGGAAAGTTCTGCGAGCTCGTGAAGCCTGAGCATACCCAGGGACTGCTTCCTCAAATGTCCAAGCTTCTGAGAATCGGAGGTGGATTGCCGGTTTCGCAGACCTTGCAGGCTGATATACGAAGGCGCGTAGACGAGAGAGGTTTTCGAGTTGAGAGTCTTCCATTTCAAATTTGTCGTGATCTTGTTGTGCCCTTACGGTTTTTGTCTCTAGCGAATCAGTCCTATTATTCAAGAGGAGAGCCTGTTCACGAGCTTGGAACGCTTGGCAGTTTGCTTGGAGTTCAAAAATTCGCAGACAAATTTTCTGAACTCGGTGAGGTGGCTTCTCTTCAGATGGCATTTCGAGGAAGGGCACTAGCTTCTTTGGCTTATCAGAATGCGATCCTCAATGCGCTGTATGCCCAGCGGTTTTATCTTTGCATTGAAAAGGAAAAGACCCCGTCGACCCTGCCGTTTTTAGCTACTGCCGCAGCTGAACTCCCTTTAGCTTTGCTTGCTTACCTTAAGCCAAACCTTTATGCGATGTGTCTCCTGGATACTTATGCCGATAGAACTTCTCTAATTGATAAGTATTTTAAGAAAATTTTTCGCGAGTCTTTTGCACAGGTTTTTTCTGATATCGCAAAGGATATCGGAGTACCCCAAAGCTTTTGCGAATTTGTGAACATGCTTACAATGCCTCCGTGGAATCGGAGAGGATGGACCGTTGCAAACACCCGTCAAAATCGTTCCGTGGTGACAGCTTCATTTATCGCACAAAAAATAGGCTCGCTGTTTCCGAGGTTTCTCGACCGACAAGATTTTTATACTGGAATGAAAGCTTATGAGAACAAAGGGGAGATTAATAAATCGATAATTGAAAATTCGCTCGTTAATGTTTCATCCCGATTTCTCTCTGCGATTGAGACGGTTGGATTAACGGCATTTAGGCTTCCCGACTATTTGGAGATGTACGAGGACCAAATCGTTGATAGTCAGGGTGGGATTAGTGAAGTATCAGTACCTTGGCCTCGTGTGAGTAACCGATTAAATCCTTTTGTCGTGGAGCTCAAGGCTTGCCTCCAGGCTAGCCCGAAAGGCGGTAGCGATCTCTGTCGATTTCCCCAAGCACTCGCGGTAACTATGCAAGCCTTATTGCGAGGATTGCAATTCGATCGAGTCGTGCTCTTTGTTGAAGATTATATCGACGGAGATGCTGGTCTTGTTCCCGTGCTGACTATGGGAAGGGAGATCGATAAGGAATCAGTTCTCAAATCACTGGATTCATGGGGGCAGTTTACTCCTCACGTTGATGCTTATCTTCAAAAGCAATCTGTTTTCCAAGGAGATCCATTGTTTAGTGAGGATTGGCCATTTGTCGCATTCCCTCTCATTCAGGACGGTGGAGTATTCGGAGTCTTGTATGCGGATAAAAAGAAGAAGAAGGACGCGCTGCCCCTTACAACAGAGGAACAAGTTGCTTGTATCGCACTAGCGGAAGTTTGGCACGAGGTGCCTTCGGCATTTGAGTAATCATGGTTTTTTTCCTTCTGCTTATTTTGCTGCTCAGCCCTCCCTTGACTGCCTATGGAGACGCTCAAATATACGTGTATAAGGAAGCGGACGGAGCGATTCGTTTTTCCTCTAAACCACCACCGTCGGGGGTTAATGCAAAAGTATTTACTGGGAAGAAGAGTGGATTCTCTTGGTATCGCATGGGGAAGAGTCGTGGGGTGCCTCGACTCTTTAGCAATGAATACCAGGCCATAATTTCAAACGCTTCGAAAACATATGGCGTTGATGAGCACTTGGTGCGAGCGGTTATTCATGCTGAATCTGCTTTTAATCCTAAAGCGGTGTCTCCAAAGGGGGCTTTGGGTTTAATGCAGATCATGCCCTTCCATTTTCGAAGACTTGGAATAAAAGATGCTTTTGAGCCGAAGCAGAATGTTGATGGTGGTGTCCGAATGCTTCGAGAGCTTCACGACAGATATAAGGGGAATGTTCGTTTAATGCTCGCTGCGTATAATGCTGGAGAGGAGGCCGTGGCGAGATACAAGGGAGTGCCTCCTTACACGGAAACGCAAAACTATGTCACCAAGGTGATGTCACTCCGAAAGCGATATGCGGAGAAGAAAGGCAGATAAATGCTCAGCAAGAAATCCATTCCAAATATTGTTTCTTTTGTGCGCCTCTTGGGTATTCCTGGTCTGCTCTTTTTTTTGATTTCTGGTCCTAACGAGAATCGTTTCATCTGTGCAGGGTTGTTTCTCTTGCTTGCTGCGACAGATTTACTTGATGGTTTCCTCGCAAGAAAATTGGATGCTGAAAGTGATATCGGTGCAATGCTTGATCCACTGATAGATAAACTTCTCATTCTTTCCCCGCTGATCGTTCTTGTAGGAGTTCGCTCCAGCGCTACGGGGGAGTCTTGGGTTCCTTCGTGGCTTGTTGTTCTTCTTCTTGCTCGGGAAGTCTGGATAACCGGATTGAGGGGGTTTGCTGCTACGAAGGGGATCTCGATTCCTGCCGGAGAGGTGGGGAAGGTAAAAACCTTCTTTCAAGTCGTTGCGGTGTTTTTCTTGCTGTTGCACAACGAGCAATTGCTTCTTCTTGGAGACGAATGGATTACCGCCCAGTATGTTGGATTACAGAGCCTTCTAACAGCAATTCTTCTCGCATACTGGAGTGGTGTTGAGTATACCGTTGCCTTTCTTCGAAGAAATGCTTTAGACCAGGAGAGAGTGCATAACGACTCGGTCTCCACTCAGCCTAAGCGGCGGTCGCATCGGTTAAACCGACGTGCTTAGAAGGGATTCTATAGCAGTTCTCAAAAGAAATTGCCGCGAAGCGGTGGGTTCTTTTGAGGGCTGCTATAGCAGGAGACCGGAGGG
>JAGRAT010000214.1 GCA_020434495.1 Bdellovibrionales bacterium
CTCTACGTATGAAAGTAAAGATGCTTCAAGAATAGGGAATACTTCTCTGTCCATCCTCTCTTGCAGTGTGAAGAGAAGTTGGAATGATTGATGATTTGCAAGCAGTAAGTTGGAGCCCCACAGTTCGCGATCAAGGGCGAGAAGGATATTCCAGTACAATTCAATACATGTTCCTTCTCTGAGTAGTATCGGAGCACTCTGGTAGTGTGAGCGAGCTACGATATCTGGACGCGAGGCCATCAGAACTTCAGGAAGCACTACTCCCACGGCAGCGAGTGCGCCTCGTATTTTAAGCGATTCAATGTTGTCGAGCTCGATCAATAACTCGCCAATTTGAGGGTGGGAAGTAACGCTTTGCATAAGATTCTATACCTGTTCTTGCAGCTGTCCTCAGCTCAGCGTAGTCTGTTTCAAGGTTTGAGCGTTCCTGTTTTGGAATAGAGTGTCAAATTTTGCCCCTCGGGGGCTTTTGAAGACCGTTCAGTATTCCTGTAATGGGCACGCTTTAGTGATAGCGCCCCTCACAACAACGCCACCTCGCGCCGTTATTGTGAGGATCGCTAGATACGTTTATGTCTTTATCGTTCAGTAGTTCAAGAAATCTGATTTTGGCGTTTGTTACGGGTGCTCTCTGCGCGCTTGCGCTTGCCTTTCTCTATTATACATTCGTCGCGCCAGCACGTTCGTTTCCGAAGCTTGATAACGGTGCGTATCTTGGCGTGATCCAATGGGAGTCCTCTCGAGGAGAGGAGCTTCCCTCCTCCGTGTATTTTCAGAGGAAAGGAACGCAGTTCAATCTACTTGTTCCAAACGTTGTTCCGGGTGTTGATGAGGGATCTTTTTCGGGGAGTTTTGTCCCCTTTGAAGATAGTGACGATCTTTTCATGCCGATTCAGATACAAACCAGGGGAGGTCACTTTCTCTTTTTCGGAGATGGAGAAAGTTCGTCTCAAAGGGGTTCGGGAGAAGTTATTGAACTTCAGACTGGCAAGCTGGGTACTTGGGTATTCGAGCCTTTGCCGGATGATGTCCTTGGTCCTTCGGGAGCCAGCAGTATGGGGAGCAGTGGTACTGAGAGCGAGGGGGAGGGGTTTGATGAGCGAAGTACGACACTCCTGCTGTCATTACTTCTCGAAGAACAATACGTATCTTCGAGGCTCGAGGAGAATCAGATCGGGATGCAGAAGTTCTCAGCCGAGATTGACGATCTCGAGGAAAAGCTTACCGAGGTTGATAAATTGAAAGCCGAAGGGCAGGAGCGAGTTCGTGGCGCTGAAGAGTCTCTTGCTGCACTAAAGACCGAGAAAGAGAGTTTACTGGCAGAACTTGGGAAGCTCGCCGAGCAACTCCAGTTGGCTCGCAAGGTAACCAAGTATGGAGAGGTTTTAAGGCTTTCACGTCAGGCTCAACTACTTGAAGAGTCTCTGTTTCTTGCTGATAAGGAGTTTCTCAATTTGACGATTCCAGAAGAAGGGATTGGTACTATTCCAGAAGAGGAGTACGGCTATGAGGCTCCTTAGTTATTTTCTCGCATTCTTGGTATTGCCAGGATCCGCGCTCGCTATCGCGTCATCTGAGGAAGATTCCGCGAAGGCTCATAGCGAACGGGCGTTTGTCCTGGCAAGCTTTGCGGTGTCCTCTGCTCCCGAGAAGATTTTGGGCTTTTACACAGAGGGTTCCTCGTCTCCGCTTCTTCCACTTCACGGCGTTTTTTTGGAGCGAGAGACGGGAGAGCCATCGGAGAAGAGGCGAGACTTCCAGGAGATAGTTTGGGGAGCTTTTCTTCCCGTTGGCACCTATGAGATTCGATTGTTGTACCTTTTGGTTGAGGAAGCTGGAGGGCAGCGACGATTCTTCTCATTTAATTCCGATAATTTCATCGGATTCTCCCCACAAGGTCCCGATGAAGTTCGAGGGCGAATTGGATTCTTGAGGGAGCAGATTGAGCAATCTGTGAAAGATAAGGAGAGTTTGGCCAATACTCTTGAGCGGTTGAAAAAGGATGCAAAGCTGATTGGGGGATTTGAAGCCGCCTTAACACTTGAGAAAGATAAAAACCGGGAGGAGCAGGAAGTAAAAAGAATTCGTTCTCAAGTGGGCCAGCTACGGAAGAGTTTGCAAGCAATCAAAAGTTGGACAGAACCCACGGATCTCTCGGATCGAAAACAAACACTTGTTAAAGATATCAAAGAGCTCCAAGAGAAGTTACGGAAGTAGGAGTTCTGAGGGACTAGATTCTAAACTCGAAGTGAGGGGCCTCTTGGACGTTGAGCATACTGAATCGATATCTGGGAACGCTGTGGTTTCTGATTCTGTGGTTTCAGGAAATCCGGGTGTTTGTGAGGATATTGAACAGTTGGCGCAGGAGGTCTACCGAAGGCAGTTGGGCTCCGTCGCGCTGTTCTTCCTAGAAGCTCATAGACCTCTTCGAGGGATGTTTTACCAGTTACTTATCGTATCAACGCCACTTTTTGTCCCTTTTTTTGGGGCTGGTAAGGTCGAGTCGCTTTTGCGCATCATGGAGGACGACGCTTCTCTCGAGAAGCTCATTCGACGTATTGAAGAACTCTCTTCGTCTTAGTAAGGGCTGACCTCATGGGTGTTGAGCACTCTACCCCAGGACTATTGCTACTCCTTTTTGGGTTTCTCGGTCCAGTTATGTATTTTATTCGGAGAGCACAGAAAGGAGAGAGTATCTTTGTGCGAAGGATTGCCGGCGTCGATGCTGTCAACGAAGCCATCGGACGATCGGCTGAGCTTGGAAAGCCAGTTTCCTTCTCTACCGGGCTTACAACGGTAAGCCCAATCTTGTATGCCTGTTTGGGTGTGCTCTCCCACGTAGCGTATCGTGCCGCTCGCTTTCGCTCGAAGCTTCTTGTCCCTCAGTACAACCCTGAAGCAATGGCGATAGTTGAGGATGTTGTTCGGGATGCTTACCGAGACGCACGACGTATCTCCGCCTTTGATCCTCAGTCAATAGTTTTCCTTTCAGAAAGTCAGTTTGCTTTTGCTTCTGGTTACATGGGGCTGATGCACCGAGAAAAGGTTGGCTCTGCGTTTCTCTTCGGCTATTTTGCCGCAGAATCGCTCATTCTAGCGGAAGCTGGACAGCAGGTGGGCGCGATGCAAGTAGCGGCAAGCGTAAGCCCCGAGCAAGTTCCGTTTTTTATTTGTACGGCCGATTATACCCTCATCGGAGAGGAGCTTTATGCCTCTTCTGCGTACTTAAGTCGCGAGCCGATTCAACTCGGAAGCCTTGCTGGACAGGATGTTGCAAAGCTCCTGTTCGTCGCACTTATCCTTATCGGAACTGCGATTGCTACCTGGAACAACGTCTATCCCGACCTTTCCATATCTAATCTCGATGTATTTCTGAGGGAGCCTTGGCCTAATTTCTTCCAGAATGTCACCGGAGGAGCCCAATGAGCAGTGAGGAGAGCTACCGACGAAAGCTCATACGTCTTGTTACGTTTTTGGCTGGCGTATATTTTTTCGTTGAATTTTTACTTCCGGAATCCATCCTGAAGTCAATAGGTGTGGCGGATATCCACAGTGATATATCCAACGGATTCATCACTGTTGGAACGATGGCCATCGGTCTTGGAATCATCAACCTTTTTCGCGTTCACGGAACTCGAGTCGTTTTCCGGCGGAAAGATTGGTTCTTTAGTGCAGTTCTTCTGACTGGGCTAATCGCCATGATGGCGGTAACGACTGCTGATTGGATGGTCGGACGGCTCTCCGAGACTGAAAACGCGGAGTTTCGAACTCTTGGTCTTTTTGCGGAGGTTATCGTTTCGGATAGTTCAAGCGAACGAAGTGATGTCCCAGAACGCTCCTACCGCGTCGATAAGCTTATTGAAGCAGCGCAGGAGCTTGGGAAGAAGTCTTTGGCGGAATCAAAGCGCCTGACTCAGGAGCTCAGCCCAGCGTTGACTGAGATTACAAAGAAAGAGTTTGTCGATTTGAGTGGCCAGCTGGGTGAGCGCGTAGGGAGCATTGAGTCTATTTCTTCAGCGGAGCTTTCTTCAGATGAGGCTCTGCTTCAGTTTGGTAAGATATTGACGAACACAGGAGTGACCTACGGAAAGCTCCTGAAATTGGAGTACGACGAGTCGTATTCCAAGAAGTTGTATCTCTTCTTTTTTGAGGGGCTCTTTGTCGCTCTTGGCTCAGCGATGTTTTCCCTTTTGGGTGTCTATATCGCTTCAGCAGCATATAGAGCGTTTCGGGTGAAGAGCATTGAGAGCTTGCTCATGATGAGTACTGCTATCATTGTTATGCTTGGTCAGATTCCTTTTCATGAATATTTTCGATTTGACTTTGTATTGCCGTGGGTGGGACCACTCACCTTTGAGTTGCCAGGAATTCGGCAATGGCTGATGGAGACGCCAAACACGGCCGCGTTTCGAGCAATAAAGATCGGCGCTGCCATTGCCGGACTCGTCATGGCATTCCGAATGTGGTTCTCGATAGAGAGTGAGAGCTTTTCTCCTCGGGATAATATCAAAACGGGAGGGCAGAAGTAGCCATGCACTCCCTCGAGCGTCAAATTGTATACCTTCTTGTCATTATCATTGTGAGTATTCCGATCATGCTCCGGGAGAGCATGACTCCTGCTGATATGAAGTCAGGGCAGACCCTTTTTGATATCGTTGACGGAATTGAGGCTACCCCTGGAAAGATTGCTATCCTTGCTTTCGATTTCGGGCCAAATACAAAAGCCGAGAACGAGCCACAAGCGGAAGTGGTGTTAGAGCATCTATTGCGGAAGCGAGTGCCGGTAGCTCTTTTTACGCTTTATGCTCCAGCCGAAGGATTCTTGAAATCCATTCCAGAACGTGTAGTTGAACGGCTGGAGCGAGAAAATCCGGATGAGCGTTATGAGTACGGAGAGGATTGGGTAAACCTTGGATATCAGCCTGGAATGTCTCTTTTCGTTCAGAGTTTGGCAAAATCGAAGGATCTGCGAGCAGAATTGAAGCGGGATGTCTTTGGCAGCCCACTTAAGGATCTGCCTATTTTTAAGGATATTGAAACTATCCGTCAGGTGAGTTTTTTAGGCGAGTTCACCGGACTCGTTGGGGTTTTCGATATATATGTGCAGTTCTTTCAGCAAGAAGGATTTATTCCGGTATTCGGGCATGGCTGTACCTCAATTACTATTCCGGAAGCATATATCTATCTCGACTCTGGTCAGTTACACGGCCTATTGGAAGGAATAGCAGGAGCCGCTTGGTACTCAAAACTTTTGAAAGACGAGTATCCGAACAGACCAAATGATGATGCGCTTGTGACCAATACAGCCCTTGGAATTGCGCATCTCGTAATTATTTTTCTCATTATCGTTGGAAATGGAAGAGAGCTCTTCCGTTGGCTGAAGTCGCGTACGCATGAGAGGGGGGCTGCTGGATGAGTTTTCAGTTAGCCACTATTCTCATCGGTGGAATTGCTACGTTGGCGATTTATAGCTTTCTTATTAAGGAGAACGCTTTTTACCGATTCTTTGAACATCTTTTCATCGGAATCGCCGCTGGGTATTTCCCGATCATTGTGTTTAAGAACTTTCTTTGGCCGAAAGTGGTTGAACCGATGCTCGGATTTACAATGGTGACATTTCCGGATGGGACCGTTCATGAGCCGTACAATACCTGGAATCTCCTCTACCTCTTTCCGATGTCGTTTGGAATGCTCTACTACGCACTCTACTTTCCTCGGTTTGCATGGTTAGCCAAGTTGGTTATTGGATTTTCACTTGGATATAGCGGCGGTCTGGCTTTTAAAGGATTTTTCGCAGAGATGATGCCCCAGCTCACTGGAAGCTTTCGACCACTTGTGGTGATGGAGGATGGAGCATTGCAACTTTTCTCTACATTCGAGAATTGGGTTTTCCTCATAACCCTACTGAGTGTGATGTACTATTTCTTCTTCACTTTTAGAGCAACGAGCGAAGGAGGGAGAGGGATCTCTCTGACTGGTCGTTGGCTCATGATGGTATGTTTTGGAGCGTTCTTTGGTTCGA
>JAGRAT010000215.1 GCA_020434495.1 Bdellovibrionales bacterium
GGGAGGTCTCCGGGAGGGAAAACAAATACTGCCCGTAGAATCAACCGAAAGCGATCAGCTTTCGACGACGAGACCGGGAATATCATTTGCGGGCAGTTTAATTGCCTTTTTTGAGACTTTAGACCAGGTTCTCTCCATAACTCTTGGGGGCTTTTTGACCAAGGGTTCGCGGCGTGTCGAAGGGAACAGCTGTAAGTGACATCCGGCATGATAGAACGGAGCAAACTGGCAACGCAGATTGGTCAGAGGGTACTCTTACGACCCCAAGGAGCCTCGAGCGCCATGATTGTGAATACCTTGGTATTGATGCGATAGCTAAGCTCTTCTCTACCCCTTCCAAGATCTGTGCTGATGCACTCTGCGCCGATCGTCCGCTCATGCGAGTTATTTTTCACTCCCTTGGCCTTGATACTCCAGAGGGCAAAGCTCCAACGGCCGGCAGTAGTACAACATCTTTTGGTGGAGGAATAGAGCTTGATAGATTTCAAAATCAGTGTGTGAACCTGGCCAGCCTAAAGGCTGGTGATGTTACGGCGTATGAGCGCTTTAAAGCTGCGCAACCCAATGATAAGGCAATCACTCCAGAGACTTTTGCTGCGCTTTCTCAGGTCGTTGGGGAAGCGTTGGAGATGGAGAATGGCGAGCGAATATTGTTAGCCCTTAATGCTACTGGAGCAAGCGGAAAAGCTTCTCGTCTCGCGTGGGACGAACTCAGAGAGTTGCTCCCTGAATCGGAAGTAATCACGGAGAGTTTTCGGCAAATCTTTCATATCTATGCCGGGGATGGAGTTGATCATAATCACCGCATTCACGCACTCCTTGAAAGGCTCCCTGCCCTTCAAATGGTAATTCTTGATGAGGTGTCTGAAGGGGTACCACGAGAGATGGTGATGAACTGTCTTCGAGTTGGGCAAAGCACCTTGGGGCAACTCAATCGATTGGAGAATTGTGAGGCCGGACTTCAAGAGTTTTTTACCTTGAGCGAGAGTGAGCAGAAGCTTCTAAAAGCGAACTACCTGACCGCAGTTTCTGCAGCCCTTGGACATGTGAACGGAAATGGATCGGTCTTGTTGACCGAAGCAAATGCCCAAGCGGTTCTGGAAACTTTGGAGGCCTTGGAGAAAGGTGATGCGAAGAGTGCTTACAGACATAAGCTCCTTTTGCAGGCGGAAAAATATGACTTTGATATCAATACCAAGCACGGGAGAGCGTTAACCCGGTTAGCCACTATGCTCAACGTGGAACCGGAGCAGGGGAAAATTTTAGAAGCGGTATATCTCCACCAGATTTCGGTTAGCGACAGAGCAACTCTTTGTGAAGAACTTAACGAAACCGGAGAGGACAATCGGGCTATCCTGCAATATTATGCGCCAGCAATGTTCCAAAATTTAAGAGAGCATGTAGCCTCAGGGAGGATGAGCGAGGAGCAATCTTTTCGACTCGGATTGGTAAAGCTCAGTCAGTGTTTGCTTGAAGCGCGAGAACAGATTGAACTGCTTGGAGAAGGTAGTGGCGAGGTTAGTGTTCACTTTAGGGCGGTAGCCGAGCTTGCAAAGAATCCTGAGGTTCTTGTTCGAAGTAACGTCTCTGCTGTTGAGGTACAGAATGCCCCAAATCCAACTTATCGGATGGAGGGGACCATCCGTCGTCGGCATTTTGAGAGTAGTGTCGATTCAGAGCTACCTCGTGTTGCCGAGGAACAAAGTGCATCGGTAGGAGCAGCCGCAGATCTGCAAAGAGTTTCCGTTCGATTGTTATCACTTGCCGCTTCAGCGTATGGAGGCACGAATGGGTATTGCCGCACCGCTTTTGACTCCCTAGAGAACAGTATCCAAGAAATTTCTGAGATTCTTAACTCCGCAGCGAAAGCGAGTTCCGATCTTCAGAAGGAGAGTACGCACACACCTTCGGAATCTTATGCTGTGCAACAGCAGATAAATGGCTCCTTGAAGCATCTTGGGGTGTTATTGGAAGACGTTCAAGTTGTACTTGATACCTATCGGCCAGCTGCGGGGGGAGAGCAGGCTCATCGTATACTTTCCAGCTCTCTTTACCTTGTTTCGAGAGCTACATCATCACTCTTATTTGATGCTCTTCCCCCTATCACTATTAGCAACGAGTCAGACATTTCTATTGGAACAACCCTTATCCTCCCAGACGGAAGGCATGCACGTGTTTTAAGCCACGGAGTCTCAGAGGATGGAGTATTTGATGTCGTAACGGCGGATGATCACTGGAACGTTCGATTCGAAAAGATTACTCCTCGCGATGGCAGGCATTCAGATCATAATGCATTTTTGGTAGCAGCAGCTTATTCCCCTTGGATGATTACCCCAGTTCGTGAGCGAACTGTTCCGGCAATCTCAGAATCTCCACGGACGACCTGTTTCTTGGGAATGACGAGTGAACGGGGCTTTGTTGATGTCGTGCTGTCGGACGACACTGGAAAGTATGTCCTAGTCGCTAGAGAATTTGGAAAGAGCCGGATCATTGATGAGGCAGCTATTCGACCTGCTGGACTAATTGATTCCCCCTCTCTAAGGGGGTCTTTAGAGAGGCAGGCGCCTCTTAACGCCCGTACCGTACTTCCGTTAGAGATCCTGTTAGGTGTTTCTCGGCACGCAGAGGAAAGGGCAGAAGAAGTTAATCCGGTAACAGCACATGTCTCTGTAGATAGAACTGAGGTCTGTGGGCCAGAACACCTCTCGGTTCGGCGCGCCAGCAAGCTTGTCGAGCAGTATTATGGCAGAGTTGCGAATCTTATGAGCCACTACCTGGAGGCTCGTTCTCTTCGAAACGGAGGAGAGGGTACTCTTGGATACTACAAAGAAGTTTTCGAGATCGCAGCCGATGCTCAGGAGTCGATGGCTCACGGCATGCATACTGTAAATGTATTGGCAAAGCTTGTTCCTAGCGATCTTGAGCCTCCTATCTTTGAGCCAGTACAGCTAGGGGTTCGTACTTTGCCAGCAGGCAATTTTCTCGTACAGCGAGCTGCTGCTAATGAATCGAGAGAGCAGTTAATCGGGCTTATCGATTGGATGGAACGAAACGTTACATCGGAGTTTAGAGCAGAAGCGGGTAGATTGAGAGAGGTGGCGAGGTTGCAGATACTAAAGACCATGTTTCGTGATGTGCAAACTAATGAGGTGCTTTTCCGTCCGCTCTCAGGAGAGCAAGTTGCTCTTTGCCCTGTAGATGAGTTTCGAAAAGAGCCTTTCATCGATGGTGAACTCTTTGAATCTTTAGAATCCCTTGTTCCGACTCCGGAAGGAAGGAATAAGTTATTCTCCTCACTTCAGGAAGGAGCGAGGGTTGTAACAGCAAGGGATGGTGGCGGGCAAATTCTCGGGTTTGCCTATTATTTTGAAAGGCAAGATATCTCACGAGTTCGTCCAGAGCTTTATGAGAAGTATGAGTATTACGGCCGTTTGAGCTCCCTTGAAGGGTTGTATTGTGTGGAGCATGACGGAGTGAATCTTGTTCCAGCGTTGCTAGACAATGTGAAACTTAATCTTGCAGGTCACGATATCCTCGTTACTACCAACTGTGACGGTCTGCACGATGACGACACTTTGCTCGAAGATGGCTTACGTAGTGTCGGTTCGCATAGTGCTGGCAGTCCAGAGATTCGGTCGAAAGAGAGAGCTGAGCCCATCTCGCGCCTCTGGTTACTCAATGCCCAAGCAAAGACCTTTGAGCTCCGTGACCCTAACCCTCTTGAGATGGACGTTTTAAGAGCGATGGATCTCAGAGAGCTTGAAGTGAAGCAGGTAATTCAAGACTGTGTTCGCGCTCAGGTGATTGCGAATCAAGATATTGATGATAGTTCTATTCGTGAAAACATCTATCGGCTTCTTGTTGAGCGATGGGAGATGGAGTACGTGGCGAAGGAGCTTCGACACCAGATGCTTTCTGGGGAAGCCCCTCTTTCTCAGGAGATGCTTCAGGCGGTTTGTGAGGTGGTTAAGGGGAACTATCCGGAAGGAGAAGATCTCTTGCCTGAACGGACAAAGTCTATTGCTTCGTTTTTTCGATGGAACTTGACTGATGTTCAGAAACTGAGAGACGCGTTTGAGGAGAAGTTTGGAAGTCAGGTTCCTGAGAATAGTCCCGTTTTGCGAATTGAGAAACTAGCAGAGATGTCTACAGACGAGCGAGAAGAGTTCTGTAAAGAGCTTTCTAAGCTTTCGGAATCCAATGGTTATCGCGCCGGCTCTCCCCGCACTCGAGATTTTGGTGCCGCCTCCAAGCATCAACCCCCATCGGTTATCGAAGATCTTATAAAGCGCGGTGCTGTTATAACCACCTGCCGCGATTTCGAAGAAACGATTCTTGGATTCACGATAGTGCTTCCAGAAAAGGCGCTTGGAACCTACCTTCCTGAAGTGCTTGAGCGCTACAAGCTCTATGGAACGACCGGGTTTCTTTACAATTTCGTCGTTAACCCAGAATACCAAAAGAATGGGCAGCCTATTTACGATCTGCTTTCAGCTGGATTGGTAATGGGATTTTCTCAGTTCGACGTGGGTGCCGCATATGTTTTACAAGATAACGAACGCGCCAACCGAGTCCACTGCTCAAAAGGTGGGTGGCAGATGGTTGCGGGCGATATTAGGAGGTCCTCAAGCGATTGGCCTATTATGGGGGATCAAGCTTATGAGTATTCACGTGAGGTCGTTTCTGCCGGTATCGCTTATGCTTCAAATGCTCTCTGGATATCAGCTTTTGAAGAGGTTTCTCCAAGCAGGGAGCAAGCAGCTTTGCATGCAAAGCTCTTAGCAGAGCAAGAGCTCCCTGGTATTGATCCACCAAATTGGAAAACCTACTTTCAGAAGTATCGTAAAGGAATGGCGCGTCTTGCATATTTAAGGGACATCCAGGAACGCGATGCGATTCTTGAGCGAGTGAAGGGGGCGGAAAACCTTCGAAAAGATGGCCGTGAGGCTTTGATACGGTTGCAGCCGCTCATTCATCACACCCTACCTCGTTACCTCGTTCAGCAGTTGGAGAGTTCGAATACGTGGTCAGCTCCAAAGGATGAAATCGACCTGAAAGAAAAGCTTTCTCGAGTTGCAAAGGCCACGGCTTCAAAAAGACTAAAACCCGGCAGAGTTCAACAAGAATTGGATGCCCTTGGAGCATGGTTTGCGAAGCAACCATTTCATCTTGAGGCAACCCTTGGTAAAGAGCGGGCAGCTCTTTTTGAGCGGTATTTGTTAGAGCCAGATGTGACTTGGACGAACTTTTCACTTGGTGAAGTCTGAAACTACTTGGCCTGTCGATCCCCAAATTTTTGAATGAGAATCTTTGATTCTGTTAGAGAGTAGAGATGTGTAGAGATCTCCAATTGTTTCGGCCTGGGGCTTGTTGCATCTGTTTCGTGGGTGATAATTGCCTCTAGGCAGTCCGAAAGTTTTGTTTCTTTTCCTTGATGTACCGCGAAGCTATGAATCGTTAAATGATTCTTGCTCGATGTATATTCGATACATGCTTCCAGCTCGTCATTTTCAAGAAGTGCTACGTTGTTTGACTCCGCTGAGAATAGTGACTCTGGGATTTCGAGCTCTTGGTTGGTGGAGTATGTGTTTTCTATCGCAAACCTTCTAAGTAATGCACGTTCCTTGTGGGTGGTCGCAAAACGGAGGCTTCGTTTTGCTTGAAGGACTATCTCGGGGCCAGGTGAGGAGTCGCCTGCGATATGTCCAAAGAGTTTGAGTAGGGTTTTTGAGTCACTATCGGTGAGTGCTCTAAAGCCGCGACTGACAAGTGCTGCCCCTTGACTGCGAATTTCCTGAAGCAACTCTTCGCCTTCCGTTGTGAGGGTGAGGAGGGAACTTCTTCTGTCTTGAGGATGGGGGGCTCTGTTGATCCATCCTCTCTTTTCAAGAGCGTTTAGTGCGAATGAGATCTTTGTTGGCGGGCAAGAGAGCGCTGAGGAGAGATATCCTGGAGTTGTTGGGTCGCTTCTTGCGGACGTCCTTTCAGCGATCTCTTCGAGGATGTGCCAAGAGAGTGGA
>JAGRAT010000216.1 GCA_020434495.1 Bdellovibrionales bacterium
AAGATTCCTTGTGAACGAAATGTACACGGATCATTACTTCAATATTGATGCAGCACGTAAGTATCTTCAGTTCTGTCCAAGTCGAACCGTTGAAGAGGCATTGGAGCAGACTTTTGTAGGAAGTTTTTCCGCCAACCACTTAAAATCGAGAGAGGCGGCGTAGTCCCAAGTTGCTGCTCTTCCAGATATTCTCATCACAGAGAAAGCCTCGCGGGAAATACAGCGCCTAGCTAATTCGTGAGAAATCGCTGATCATATCCGAAGTTCAGGGAGGAGGATTTTACCGCCAATGGCTAGCCTATTGCTTTACAAAGAGGGTGATGCAACTCGGGAAGCCTTTCGAGTCGAGTCGTCTACCTTACACATTGAGCGTAACGGCCTTTCCTTAAAGCCAGTCGTGACTCCCCCTCGGGGGCTACTTATTGGAACACTTGAACTTCTCCTCGCCGATTCACCTATCATTATTCCGAAGCGTTTTTTCACTATTCGAGTCGATGGGGAAGCAAGGGTTGTAAGAGTTCCGGTTGAAGAAATTGAAGATGTGTACCGGGATTATCACACGGGAAATGAAGCCAATAAATTTCTCGCTGCCTTAATTGATCAAACGAATGGTGTAATTCAATCGCTCTCCGGAGGGCCAATCTGGAGACGATATGAACGTTTCTCGAGAGCCTTCTATGATGCCATGCTCCGATTGGAGCAGTTGAATCGTCAGCTGGAACTGAAGCAATTGGAAGTGCTGATGCAGGAATTCAATAATTACCATCTCATACGATATGGGCGATTTCATTTTGGAACCCCGTTGCCTCCGCAGGTGACAGTTGGAGGGGGCAAGCAGGAATCTGTCTTGCGGAAAGAAAAGGGGGAAGTCATCTGCTCGGAGGGCGAGGCGTTTAATGGCCTCTATATACTTCTTCAAGGGACGGTCATTATTCAAAAGGGAAAGCGAGTTCTCGGAACGATAGATAAGGAAGGGGAGGCTTTTGGTGAGCTCTCTCTGTTTTTAGAGGAAAAGAGGACCGCGAGCGTAATTGCAAAAGAGCGCTCTTCCTTTCTGTGGGTCACTAAAGAGCAGCTGCCAACATTTCACAAACAACACCCATTGCTGTTCTATGAACTTGCAAGAACTCTATCTCGCCGAGTACTGAACAATCTTGAAGAAATTGAGGAGGTGCGTTGGATTACCTCGCAGGCTTCAGAAATTTTGCTGAAAAGTGAGAAAGATCAATTTATCAAGAAGCTCCAAGGGTTCTTACGAACTTTGGAGGATGGAGAGATCTCGGAGGTGGTTGGAGCATTGGTCTATTCACTCCTGGAGTTTCGTTGAACTTAGCGTAGAAGTCCTCCACCAATGCTATCCCAGGAGTAGTTTTTGCCGGTTCCCTGAACGTGAGTCGCTGTGCCGGTAAAGGAGGTGCTACTTGCGGTAATCTGCAAAGTTACTCCTTGTGAAAGCGCTACTACTCCTGGCAGGACAGAGCAAGCGCTGTCAGAGCACGAGAGGTAGCGCTCTGTATCGAGAAAATAAGCCTCTTCTGCAATCGCGACATTTCTCAAGTCTGACAGTGCTCGTAGGTCAAAACTTCGTGCTCGGTATTGTTGATACTCTGGCACGGCGATAGCGGTAAGAATCGCAACAATAGTCATTACGACCATGAGCTCAACAAGAGTAAACCCAGATTCGGCTTGATACATAACTCTCCTCACTCCGTTTGGTTTCAGAGTTTCCCTATGTATTCGAATGAAATGTCACAAAGGTTCCTAGTTAAGCAAAGTCCTTTGGAGTCTTTTGGTACATAGTAACAATTTTTCTCAACCAAGAACCAAATGATGGGGATGGTTCGATTGGTATTGGAAGGAGAAGTTTTCGATGCCGAGACGAAGAAGACGAATAGAGTCTCTAAAATGTTATGAAATCTGCTTTCGCGCGCGAGACACCCTTCCGTTAGTAGCTCGAAAGATAATTGAGATGATAGTTCAGCATGCGCTTGCCCGAAGTCAGCGCGATGAGAAGCTCTATCTTTGTCATGATGTCTGGAACGGTAGTCATCCCCATCTCCTCGTTCTCACGAAGGATGCTGAGCAGTGCAAGCGATTCTATACGGAGGTTCAGAAGAAGATAACCGATTGTTTAAAAAGACTCTTTGGCCTCGATTATCTCTGCATTTGGGAGGGAAGGCCCACGGTAGCACTTATTGCTGACGTTGATGAAGCAATTAACCGCATTAGCTACCTCTACGCCAATCCCGCTCAGGATAACCTTGAGACTAGCATTGAACGATTTCCAGGGATCTCAAGCTGGAGTGATTTTCTTCAGATAATTGAAGAACCAAATCTCTCTGTTTCTGTTTCTCAGGAAGTGTTGAGGCTAAGACTTCCGAATTTCCCAAAATTCCAGTCATTTTCCCCATCTTTTGCCCAGGAGCAAGGAGGTATTAGGTTGCTCAAACGGCGGAATAGCGAAACACAATTTCTCATACGTCACCCCAACATGTGGATGAGAGCGTTTGGAATCAGAGAGACGGGGGTCCCGGGCATCAATCGGCTGATTGTGAAAAAGCTTAGAAGACGGGAGGAACTCGCAAATTGGCTTAGAAAGCTCTCAGGAAAGTCAGTCCTTGGCAGTATGAAACTTAAGAGCCAGCCGATTCTTAAGCCTCACAAGCCAAAGAAGAAGGAGCGAAAAGTATTTTACTTCGGCTCCTGCAATGAAGCGCGAAAGCAATTTCTTGGGGAATTCGAGGAGTTCTGCCTAGAGTGTGCGAACTGCTTCAAAGAATGGCTCTCCGGAAATCTCCTTGTTCAGTGGCCTCCAGGGGCGTTCAAACCTCCTCTCCCTCCGAATATGAATATCATTGAATTCCTCTATTGATATCAACTCACATCGTCGTTCTAAAATTGTACCGATCAGAATCATCTTTGGGCCGGGGAGCTATTGCCAATTAGTGGATCGTAAACCGAGATGACTAACTCTAGCCCTATAAATTCCACTTATTAAAAGAAGATTTTCGGATTCTAGTCCGACGGAAACGCGTCACTCCAAGACCTCAGCCAATTCCGGCCACTCCGCATCGAATTGTGAGAAATTGTTACTATGTACCAAAAGTTCCCACCAAAAGTTCCCTATTGGAGTTACCCGCGGAGGCTGACTAAAAGTCCATCCTTTAACCCGAGGGGGACGGCTCGGAGCTCTTCGATTCCCAGAGTGTTAGCGATTTCATCGAGAATCACGGCTGCTGCAAATATAATCTTCCCTCGTTTCGGCTCGAGCTGAGGCCGAGCGAGAAGTTCTTCCAAGGAACGATTCCGAAGCGATGCTACGAAAGTGTCCAATTCCTTGGTCGAGCAACTCTGTTCAAGGGTGTCTGTTTGCCGAATAAGTCTTACAATAGCGCGAATTGATCCGCTTGATCCGATAAGTTTTAGTGTGTTGCCTCTTACCTCTTCGGGAACACTCTCTAGTAGTTCGGTACGAACGATTGCTCTCAGTTCTTCTTCTGCTTCGGCAGTAGCAGGTATCGACCTCAACGTCACTTCTTGACATCGGACAGCACCCAGGGGAGTGCTTGATGCATGTAGCACCTCCTCGCCGAGAACATATGAGAGTTCGGTGCTCCCCCCACCAATGTCGACGAGCAGCGTCTTCTCCTCGAAAGGAGCAAATGCGTTCAAGATGCCGCGGGAAATATACTCCGCCTCTGCCTCTCCTGAGATTATCTGAAGAGCTATTCCCGTCTCTTTCTCAATTTCATCTCTTAGCTCTTTGCCGCTACGTGCCTCTCGCATAGCACAGGTGGCAACGGCCTTAGTCAGGGAGACATTAAAATATTTCAGCTCGTGCCTAAATTCTCGAAATACAGCCAGGGCACGTTCTTTTGCCTCCTCGGTGAAGTCTCCCGAAGTGAAAAGTCCAACTCCGAGCTGAATCATCTCCTTTCGTTGAAAAACTCTCTTTAGAGCGCCAGAGGGGGTTCGTTCAAGAATGTGGAGTCTTACTGAATTGGTTCCAAGGTCAATTAGTGCTGCTCGCATGGGTGTACTATCGTATATGTGGATTCGTTTAAGCAAGCAGAGTTGCCCGCAGGTGCCTCGATCCGCTACCTTATGGTGGTTCTGTTGAACACTCTAGGAGTGCTACTCATTATGGTTGATAAGGAATCCTCGCTCTATCGCATTCGTCACTCTTTGGCTCACGTCCTTGCTCAAGCGGTCCTCGAAGTACGTCCCAGTGCCAAGCTTGCATTCGGTCCTCCTATCGATACGGGATGCTACTACGACTTCCAATTTGATGAGCCACTCTCCTCCGATGATTTCTCTGACATAGAGAAGCGGATGAAGAAGATTATCCGTCAAAAGCAGCCCTTTGCGCAGCGAAAATTGGTGGGTGCTGAAGCGGTGAAGCATCTCGAGTCTCAGGGGCAGAATTTTAAGGTCGAATACTGCCAAGAGTTGATGGAACGCGGTAACCCCGAGATAGGATTCTTTCAAAATGGTCCATTCGAGGACATGTGTGAAGGGCCGCATGTCGAACATACTGGTCAGATTCCAGAGAAGTCCTTCAAGATTGATTCCCTCGCTGGCGCTTACTGGCGTGGTGATGAGAAAAACCCTCAGCTCACTCGGATATATGTTCTTGCGTACGAAACTCGAGAAGAGCTCGATGATTACCTAAAGCGTCGAAAGCTCGCAATGGAGCGCGACCACCGTAAGCTTGGCCGTGAACTTGAGCTCTTTATGTTCTCTGATGAGGTTGGCCAGGGGCTTCCGCTCTGGATGCCGAAGGGAACTGTTCTCAGGGAAGAGCTTGAGAAGCTTGGAAAAGAAGAAGAGTTTAAGGCGGGATACGAGCGCGTCGCTACCCCACACCTTGCGAAGGAGGATCTCTACTACCGTTCAGGACACCTTCCTTACTACAAAGACGGAATGTTCCCTCCGATGGAACTTGAAGGCGAAGCAAAGTACTATCTCAAAGCGATGAACTGCCCTCATCACCACCAGATTTACGGTGTTCGACCGCGCAGTTACCGAGAGCTTCCACTTAAGCTCGCTGAGTATGGATGCTGCTATCGATATGAGTCCTCGGGAACTCTCGCCGGCCTACTTCGAGTGCGGAGTATGTCGATGAATGACGCCCATATCTACTGCACCCTTGATCAGCTTCATCAGCAGCTCACCGAAACTTTTCAAATGGCGCTTGATTACTATCGACGTTTTCGTTTCGAAGGTGTTCGTATTCGACTGTCACTTCACGATCCAGAGAAGAAGGACAAATACGTAGAGAACCCGGAACTCTGGAAGTTCTCAGAGGAGCTTGTTGAGAACGTCATTAAGAACCTTGGCGTTGAATATGATATCGGGGAAGGGGAAGCGGCATTCTACGGACCAAAGATTGATTTTCAAGCGAGAACGCTGCTTGGCCGAGAAGAGTCGATAAGTACCACACAACTCGACTTCGCCTCTCCTATTAATTTTGATCTCTCCTATGTAGGCGAGGACGGGAAGGAGCATCGACCGTATATCGTCCATCGAGCACCGCTCGGTACCCACGAAAGGTTTATGGCATTCCTCATTGAGCATTTTGGAGGAGCATTTCCAACCTGGATGTCTCCTATTCAGGTGAGAGTCATTCCAGTCGGGGAAGGATTTTTTGAGTATGCTCGGAAAGTGCACCGCTTTCTGCGGGATAAAATGGTACGGGTTGAGGTAGACGATAGTTCAAACTCATTCTCGAAAAAGGTACGGGAGGCAGTTACCACGAAGATTCCAAATATTCTTATCGTCGGTGCAGATGAACAAGAAGCGGAGAGTGTTACTCTTCGTCGGTACTGTGTGCAGGAGCAGGTCACTATGCCACTAGCCGAGTTCGGATCGCGGATCGACAAGCTCCGCTGTGAGCGGATTATGGATAATTTCCCTGATGTGACTGTGTAGTGACGGTGTAGAACTCTCCTATTCGTTGCAATCCATTGCTTGAACAGACCGAGCCTCGAATTCGCGGCATTTTGACTAAGAAT
>JAGRAT010000217.1 GCA_020434495.1 Bdellovibrionales bacterium
CTCCCAGAGGGAAGATACATAGCAGCCCTCAAAAGAACCCACCGCTTCGCGGCAATTTCTTTTGAGAACTGCTATAGAAGTCCCTATCGGCGGCAATTCGAGCAGGAAGATTCTACTTTGATTCGGCCTTTCATGAGATAGGGTTCATAGGCCGAGGCCTCATAGGTCCCTTCCTTGTATTTCCCTAGGCTGCTTGGTCCGTGCAGTTGCACACGGTTGCCGTCTGGTAAAATTGCTTCTACTCGAATCCCAGTTGCTTCGACCGAGCCGACATTCTTCAATCGAACTTCAACTTCGGTGAGATATCGACCTCTGGGTCTCGATTCGAATGTTCCCTTTACCTCCCCGATTGTTCTTAGTCGAGTCAGCTTTTCACTCTCAGTTTGTGCGAAGGACTGCTGGGACCCGAACAAAAATGAGGTAACAATTACAAAGACTGCGAGCGCAGCATTTATGCATCGAGAGTAATGAAGATTACCATTCATAGTCTGTTCAATACCCATTTCGTTTGAGCCATACGTTAGCGAGGAATCTGACAAGAAGAAACAGGTTTCAAGCAATCGCTTTCACAGCAAGGAGTTCTACAAGCCATTCTGGGCGAGTATTTCGATGTGGCGTGGTGACCCTCGAAACGAGGTCGGTGCGAGTAAAGAGAAGATCTTGTAGAGGTTTCTTGAGAAGATGGAGATGCTCGTCGATAAATTCAGCAACGGCTTCATGCTCCGAAGAAAAGCTAAGGAGAACGTGATCGGTTGAATAGGCCAGATTGACTTCTACATATCCAAGCGAGGGAAAGCTAAATTTCGCAGTTACTCTCTGATAACCATGAGAATGTGATCCTCCGCGATTTTTTTCATCGGGAATATTCTTCGGGAAAATTCCAACTTCCAGATGTTGTAGGAACCCTTGGAGGAAGCCCGGAATGAGGAGGAACATTGGTTCTCCCAACTGTTGCATCAGCGGATTTATTCTTCCAAGAGCTTCTTGGCCCTGAATGAAGTTCTCAAGAATCCCTTTTGTTTTTTCACGTTCATGGGACTTTGAATCGAGTCCCGATAGTTGTTTTTCTGCTGAATCACCGGATGCTGCTACAGATCCTCTTCGCGACCTCGGAGATTCGTTCTCCGATGATTCTGAGAGCTGTGAAAGGATGCTTCGGATGGCTGTGCGTAACGAACGTTGCTCGCTAAGAGAGAGCTCTTGATCGTTGTTAGACAGAGAAAGAAGTTTCTTGAGAATCTCGACTCCATCGTTTTGTGGCGTGATGGTAGATGTTGAATCTGTGAGAAATCTTTCGATGTGAGGAAAGAACTTTTGGAGCTGGGGGAGAAGTTGCGACAGATCGTTGATGAGCGGTGCTATCTGATTTCCTAGAACTGGTTGTCCATTGCTGAGCGCCGTGAATAGTTTAACAAGCGTTTGCTGAGTTTGCTCGACGAGCTTCTGCTCAACTTGCTTCTGAGGCGGTGCAATCTGATCGATCTTCGGTTGAGAACGAACTTCTCCTTCTCGACCTGCCGTTACGTGACTTGAGAGCTTTGGAGTTGTCAGGAGCTCCTTAAGAATCTGGACAGGATGCTTCTCTGGGCCAGTGTGTTCTGCTGGTGAGGAAGCAAATGCTTTTATCAGTGCCTTTAATATTTTAGGAGAAGAGAAGGTGCGTTCATTTAATATTGGAAGTTGCGCGTCGTCTGAGGGGGAGGAGGATAGCGGTCCAACGGCAGAGGGGAGGGAAGGCTTCAACAGTGCTTCCAAGCCCGGGAGTTCGACTCGCGCAGTAATTGTATCCCTTAGGGAGCTCGTTGAGAGGGTCGGCGAGACTTTTGTTACGATATCTTTGAGGAGCTGAGCAATGAGAGTTGGAGGTCCTTCGGGCAAGGGAGAGACAGCTGGCTTTGGCTTGAGGAGCTGAAGAAACAATTCTGAGCCAGATTTTTCAAGTTCCACGGAAAGGTATTCTAATGGAAGTTTGACTCCAGTCTTTTGTTCGAAGTTCGGAATTTTCAACTCGAGGTTCTGAAGAAGGAGCAGTGCGCTCCCGTTTGCTTGCGGCCTGAGTTGTCCAGGAGTTCCCGTCCTGGTAGCGATCTGGAGCAGCGCCTCTCGAGTTGATGTATTGAACAGAGTGGTAATCGCGACCTTCTCGATAGGGGCCGACGGGGATTTTAGATTTTGGAGGGCAGCCGTGAGCTGCTCGGATACCGACTGTAGGTCCATCTATTTTTCTGCCTCGCGCGTCTCAGCAATCTGAGACACTGTTCAATATCGGAAAGAGATATGGAAAAGTTGAGCGAAAAACGGATAACCCTTTGTTCTTTCTCGGAAATCATGCCAGTTTGAGTGACATGTTCGATTCCCTCCAGTGGCTAACAGCCTTTTAGGTGCTCCCGACTAATATGTTGAATGTACAGCAAACTTCCTTCGCCTTTCATATTCTCGGACTGATCTTCTGGCTCGGGGGTCTTATTGCCCTGAGTCGAGTTCTTCGGGTCTTTACCAAGCGGAAATCCTCTGAGGAATCAGTCGTCTCCTCCTCGTCAGACGAGGTGCAGGGATCCAGTCCGCAGTGTTCAGGCAAACAGAGCTCAGATAAGCAGTGTTATGGTAAGGACGATCTTGTTAAGGCGTGCCAATCTCTCTGGTATGGATTTGTTCTTGGTGGGTTAGCAATAGTCGTTGTTACCGGTACCATCCAACTCCTCGCTGTTGGCGTGGGGTATTATATGAAACAGGGGTGGTTTCATACAAAGCTTACTGCTGTGCTCGTTCTCATAGGAGTAACGGTGTTCACCGGATTGCAGATGATGAAGTTAGGTAGAGGAGAGGCGCTAAAACGTGGGTCTCTGGCGATGATTCACGGAGCGACCAGTGGCTTGGCTCTTATCATTCTTCTCGTAACCTATTTGGGGAGGGCTATCTCGTGAAGGCGTATTTTGCTTGGCTTGCAAAGTTCATTACCGTTTTGGTAGTGCTCGTCATTTTTGTCCCCCTTTTGATCGGGAGCGTTATTGGGGCTTCCTCTATGATGTTCGCTGGGCATCTCCCCGCCTCTGAACCTAAGGTAGCTGTTGTACAGATTTCGGGGGTGATACTGGAATCGAAGGATATTCTCGAGCAGCTGTACACGCATGTGAAAGACGAGGAGGTAATAGGCATCGTCCTCGATATTAATTCACCAGGGGGTGCGGTTGGTCCGTCTCAGGCGATTTATTCTACGGTTCAAAAGCTTTCGGCGCAGAAGCCGATAGTTGCAGCGATGGGTTCAGTCGCCGCCTCGGGTGGGCTTTATGCCGCTTTGGGGGCGAAGAAGATTTACGCGCAGCCAGGTACGCTCACCGGATCGATCGGAGTAATCCTTCAGCTCCCAAACTTTTCTAAGATCACGGAGGAGTATGGATTTCAGATGATTACCATTAAGAGTGGTGAGTTGAAGGATGTCGGCAATTCATTTCGTCCAATGACCGAGGCGGATAGAGATTTTTTACAAGCTTCTGTGAACAAGGTCCGAGATGGGTTTGTGAAGGCAGTTGTCGATGGGCGAGGGATGGAATCGAGTCTTGTCGAATCAATAGCAGATGGCCGGATTATTCTTGGAAGTGAAGCTGTAGAGTACGGCTTGGCCGATGGGTTTGGAACGGTATACGACGCGGCGCGAACCGTGTACGAGCTTGCTGGAAAGAGTCTTGAAGAGGACGAGGTGCCAAATCTCTTCTACGAGGACGATCAATTCTCGAAATTTCGAGAATTTTTCGGAGCCGATGTCTTCGGAAGATCGATTCGTCAATTCCTTCAGCTGCTTTCTTCTCCTATGCAGCTGTCATAGTGAATGTGGCTGTCATAGTGAATGTGATGGTGAATATGTATGTCACACTGAATGCCCACTGAATGTGTAATGCCTACTGAATGTGTATAGCGAGTGAATCCCGATGAAGTAGGATACTATTCGCTATCTCCGGCGACGAGTGCTCCTTTTACAAAATCAACTACTGCGACAGATGGGATTCGTCGCTGTTCGGTTGAATCTCTATCGCGAATCGTTACCGTCTCGTCCTCTAGTGTTTTGTGGTCGATGGTTACGCAGAACGGAGTTCCGATCTCGTCGTGCTTCGCATAACGCTTTCCGATCGATTGTTGCTCGTCGAACCGAGAATTGACTCCAGCGTCAAAAAACTCTTTCGAAATCTTTTCCGCGTATTCGGGAAGTCCATCTTTTTTTACGAGAGGAAGGATGGCGACTTTGATCGGTGAAAGTCTCGGATGGAGCTTTAAGACCTTTCGGGTCTTGTCTTTTCCGTCGGCATCGACTCCCTTTTCTTCTGCATAAGCATCAAGGAGGTAAACGAGGAGTCCCCGAGTGAGCCCTGCCGAAGGTTCTATCACGTATGGGGTATACCGATATCCCGGCTTTTTCGTCTCGGGGTCTTCCTTCTGCTGATCAAAGTAGTGGAGTTTCGCTCCTGACTCCTGAGAGTGTTTACTGAGATCGTAGTCCGTGCGAGAGGCAATTCCCTCTAACTCATCCCAGCCCCATGGATACTCATACTCTATATCGTAACAGGCGGAAGCGTAGTGTGCGAGCTCGTCCACTCCGTGGGGGCGAAGTCTGAACTTTGATGGGTCGTTGGCAAACGACTTCCACCACGCCATTCTTGCGTTCGCCCAGTGCTCTAACCACTCTGCTTCGGTTCCAGGTTCAACGAAATACTCAAGCTCCATCTGTTCGAACTCGCAGGTTCGAAAGATAAATTTTTCAGTGATAATCTCGTTTCGGAATGCTTTCCCAATCTGTGCTATTCCGAACGGGACCTTCATGCCAAGACTTTGCTGGACGTTCTGGTATTGAACAAAGATCGCTTGAGCGGTTTCTGGGCGTAAGTAGATAGATGATGGGGCAAGCGCCTCATCTATGAGCTTTCGAATCTCTTGAGCACTCAAGCTCGATTTTGCTATTTCCCGAATGGCCTTATCGAGTGGATCTACGGGACCAATTGAGGTTCGAAACATGAGATTGAACTGCCGCTCTTTCGAGAGATCCGGGCAGCCACATATTGGGCAGACATACCCCCGTTCTTGAACAGTCCCGCTTCTTTCCTCGCCATCCTTTCTGCCACCGGCCTGGAAGGTTACCTCCGCTCCAGGTGAGGCTTTTGGAGCTTTATCTGCACGAAATCGACCACCACAGTTCAAGCAGTCAACTAGAGGATCTGAAAACTCAGCAAGGTGGCCACTTGCTTTCCAAACTTTTGGGTGCATGAAGATCGCGGCATCAAGGCCGACAACATCTTCCCGAGCGTGGACAATGGCCTTCCACCATGCGTTTGAGATGTTCCGTTTTAACTCAACTCCAAGAGGTCCGTAGTCGTAAGCGCTCTTCAGCCCCCCGTAAATTTCACTACTCTGGAATACAAATCCTCGCCGCTTGGCAAGTGAGACAACGTTTTGAAGTTTATCGTCAGACACCTATCTGAATCTCCCGGTACGTCAGGAATTTAGCGCTTGGGATTAAGCGCCTCAACCGAACTCCAAACTTTTTAGCGCTAAAGAGCTCTGTGAACAAGGGAGAAGTAAGGAAGTTACCTTCCGAGATGAGGAATTATGCACTAATGTATGGCTTCCGACTGAGAGGCTTCAGGCTTCTGCGCCTCGCCATTAACGAGCCGTGCAGCCCTATTTTTACGAGTCATTGCCTCAGCAATTCGGCTTACCTCGTTATAAAGGGTATCCCGTTCAACAGGCCGTCTTCCAGCGCGCTCAATGAGGCGTCGAATGTCGTCAATTGTCAGGCTTTGCGGCGATTCGGATCCGGCCATGTGGTAGATCTTCTCTTCCGTTACGGTGCCATCGAAATCGTTCGCGCCAAATTGCTGAGCAATTTGGGCGGTTTTCATGCCGAGCATTACCCAATACGCCTTGATGTGGGGGATGTTATTGAGCATGAGCCGACTGACGGCGATCACTCGGAGATCGTCGATTCCAGTAGGGGC
>JAGRAT010000218.1 GCA_020434495.1 Bdellovibrionales bacterium
GTGCTGCCGTCTGCGTCGTAGGCACGCATGTGGATGAAGAGAATTCGGGGAAGATCGCTCGAAAGAACGTGAAGCTCGCCGAAGTTCCAAAGGCTGCTAACGCATAGCTTTCCCATTTCTCCTGCAGGGAACTGTACGTTCCCTGCAGGAGGGAATTCCGTAATTTTCAATTTCCTCTCTCACTCTAACGAGGCCCCCTTCGCCTCTATCTTCGAAGCCCCCCTAACAATCTGTATTTCCACTATATTCCACCAAGGAAGCAGGTTATTTTTGATTACCCCTACCGAAGTCGACACCATATCATCTGATGTGATCACGATCGGAATAAAGATACCATCATGCTTACTCCCGACGGACGCAGACCGGACGTCCAACCATTCAATTTTGAAGACTACCTACATTCACTAGAAGAGATGCGTCATGAGATTGCTGTTCTCAACAGCGATCCGATGATTGTACGAAATGGATTCCAGTACCCTGAAGCGTGGCTTGATGCGCATAGAGCAGCCATTGAAGAGGCTCGGTCCAATGGCATTCAACCTGACATTCGGCAAATTGGTTACGGAAGCTTGGGCACCCTCGCCGGACGAAGTTCAACTGAGTCACTGAAGGAGGTCGAAGAACGACTTGTTGTCACTGATTGCTCCCAAGTATTCGATGGGAAAAGGCACCAGCTCGTTCGAAGCATCGATATGGCAGGGATGGCGAGACTCCTAAAAGGGGTAAAAAACGAAGGGATCGAACACCTCTCCCTGGAGAATCTCGGGACTGCTGCTGTGCGAGCTGAGACAATAGACGCAAACACTCCCTACCATCCCTCAAGGGAGGTTGTAGCGGCCCTTCTTGGAACGAATAGTCAGCAACAACTTGAAGACTTTAGAAACCGGGAGTGGAGCTATCGACCACTCCCAGGACCAATGGTTCGAGACTTAAAGGACCCCTCAAAAGTATTTGAGCTCACAATAATCTGCTGGCCGATGGGACGCTCGCTCATAGATAATGGCATCCCCCAGGTTGATGGAACTGTTGATAGCGCCGCCAGAACTGCTCTTGAAAAAAAGATATCTTCGATACAACTTCCCCCAGAGAAGAATCCATTGGGTCTCACCGGACAGGAAATTCTCTCATTGTACTTGGCCCACAAGGCAGGAAATTTTGATGATGCATTTTCCCACCAGGCCGGAAAGCACCCGATTGCTCCAGAGAGCTATCCCCTTACAAAGCATGATCTCCAAAAGCTGTTTACTGTAATTGACTGCTGCTATGACCTCGACAAGCGTCCGGAGGTAGGGCCTAACAGAGGATACGTTTTTAAAGCATGCCTAGCGTTTGGCGCGGCAGATCCGGAATACTTAGACCGATTCTTAAGAACGACCGAGTACTTCGAAGATGGAGTAAAGAAACCACTTTTGGAACTTGCTAAAGAGATGAATCGGGTCATTTCATTTTTGCCCGAGGTTGCGTCCGACTTCTACCAACAGATGACAGGACTAGGAGAAGACTTTGGTGAGGACTTCAGAGATGAATACTTAGGCGACCAGACTGCCGCCGAACAGACCGAGAAAAGAACTCTAGCAAGCCTCCGCGCGCTACGAAGCCGTATTCAACAGATAGCTCGCAACTCCCCACACGAGTAAACGAATCCTCACTACCGGTTCTTCGGACATAGGGGATAGCTTTGCTCTACAGGACAAGTATACTGTCGACCGCTGGCAATACTAGGAGGCACCTCCTAGCGAGTCTCTCGAAGAGATGACAGTCTCGAAGAGATGAAAGAGGGTAAAGAGTATGAGAGTTGGAATCATTTCGGCAGAGCGCAACTGTTATAGCACCAAACGGTTCTCTGAAGTAGGGAAGACTCGAGGACATGAAGTTCGAGTGATCCATCCTGGGCAGGTTTCCATTCTGCTCCGCACAAAACAGTCTGACCTCTTTGTAAAGAACGTTAAGGCCAAGCAGATTGATGCCATCATTCCACGTATCGAGTCAGGTTCGAATCCGCTCAAACTCGCAGTCCTCCGACAGTTCGAGCAGTTGGGTACATTTTGCCTAAACACATCAAGTGCTATCGCGATTGCACATGACAAACTTCGAACCGCGCAGATTCTTTCTCGAAACAGAATACCGACCCCAGATTCTGCTTGGGTACTAAACGACTCTGACATACCTAAAGTGATTGAAAAGCTCGGTGGAGCACCAATCGTCATAAAAGTTCTTAGTGGTAGTCAGGGTTCTGGTGTCATCCTTGCAGAGTCAGACAAAGTCGCTAAAGCTATCATTGAGGCGCTGCAGATGGCAGGACATGCTGTGCTTCTTCAACGGTTTATCCGAGAAAGCGCAGGACAGGACATTCGTGCGTTTGTTGTAGGAGACAAGGTTGTGGCCTCAATGCGCCGCATTGCTCAAGGTGATGACTTTCGCAGTAATATCCATAAAGGCGGTAGAGCAGAGCCACTTGAGCTTGACGAACATTCTCAGAACGTGGCAGTACGAGCTTCTCATGCTGTAGGACTTCGAATTGCAGGTGTGGATCTCATCGAAAGCCACGAGGGACCACTTGTACTTGAGGTAAATTCCTCCCCCGGCCTTCAAGGAATAGAAGAATCAACAAAGGTCGACGTTGCAACCGAGATCTACAAACACCTAGAAGAAGAGGTGAACTTTCCAGAGTACGATCTTAAGGAAGTGCTCCCACTCGGTAAAGGTTATGCGGTCCTTCAAATAGCTATTCATGAAGAATCACCATTCCGTGACAAATCACTTGAAAATATCGATTTCCGTGATCGAGGTCTTCACCTGCTCCGTCTTTCGCGTGGAGGGCTCACGATACCATTTCCCCTAAAATCAGAAGTGCTCAGCCTCGGCGATGTGCTACTCTTCTTTGGAAAGAAATTGGATCTCATGACCCTTCGGGGTGAAGCACAAAATCTTACGAAACCCTAACCTTTGCTGGCGCCCGAGTGACAGCAAATTTCTTCCCTTCTCCCAACCCCTTAAAAGCGGAAACGGAGAGAAGATAGGTAAGGAGAGTGGCAGCATTTCGAACCCAATCCGGGAGATACTTCGGGTAGTGAAGTTCGCCAGTCTCAAACAGAGGCGCTAAGAGCTCAACATCAGCAATGGTCAGTCTACCACTAAAGAGTATCGCGCAGTGATCGAATTTCTCCTCTTCTAAGGCTCTCAACAAGAAGTTTCGAACTTGCAAGATCCCTTTTATGTAAACCAAATCCTTGGTGAAAACCACACCACCTCGTCCATGCCCACCGCGAAAAATTCGCATCGCAGAGAAGTAGCTTTCACTTTCCGATTGCTTCAGAGAGCGAAAGTATCTGTACACGTCAACGAAGTCAGCGCCTCGAAGCGCCATGTCAATTGCGACAACTCGAGCACTTATCCGAGCTATTCGAACAATATCAATTGAATTCGTCACGAACTCAGAGAATACGGCCAAGCCCTCCTGGGTAGTCGTCGTATACGGACTTGCAATCCCAAAAGACCGTAGAGGCTGTGCCCTGCCGTTCAGCAACGTCAAGGTATGCACAAGGAGCTCATGATTGAGGAGTTGCATCACATCATGAGGAGCAAAACAGGTACCTTTTCGAATGCGCACCCCTCGCGCGCTCGCAGCTGCTTTTGACGCAAGTTGATCCGTCAAACTAATTCTCAGCTTCTCATCAGGGAAAGTTCGATGCACCTCTTGTTCAATCGTATGCGCGACAGAGGCGGGAAGAATACATACCGACTCCGGTGGAATGAGCTGCTCTTCATCAAATCGTTTGAAAGCCTTCAAAAATCGCTTTGCAAGTCGCAGGGTATCGGTGGCCCAAGGATCCTCTTCAGGAAGGGTAGAACCGTAAAGCCGTTTCGAATACTCGGTAAACCGCTTCGTCCCCATTGATTCAAGCATCGAGAGTGCATGTTCATAGGAGCGGGTGACATGCGTGAGGAATACTCCTAGAGGATGCTTCCCCGATAGAGACTTTCGCAGTTCACGAAGGTGCCTCTTTTTAGCGCTATAGTCCGGTCGGGAAATTATGACTCGTGGAAGGGTGATTCTCCCTTGCTCAAGCTTGGAGAAGAATCTCTCCTGAACACTATCGGGCCACTTGATGATATTGAGAATCTCTAGGCTCTTCCCAAATTGGAAAAGCTCTTTGTCAATGTCCCGCATCCTACTAGGGGGTGAGAGATTCATAAAAAACGCTCATCAAAAAAGCCACCTGGGGGCTTACTCTCGCAACACACTCTCAAAAATCACCGAGAGCCCTCGAAGAACGTCATTATGCACTCGGGTGGGGACTTTGGGCCAGATGATCCTTTTGACTCCGTTCTCTACCAACACGTTACCCATCCCCTCCTTTGGAGGGCGGTAAAAATCTCATCGGTCAACTTTGGCTACTTGGTTACACTTTTGTAAGCCTCAAGCCCCCCCTCAAGCACCTTCATCGCATGCTCCAAGCTTTTCTCCTCAAGAACAAACGCAAGCCGGATTTCATCCTCACCCATGCCAGGAATGGAATAAAATCCCCGGGCGGGGGAAAGAAATAGCGTTCGGCCATCTTGGCTGTACTCGGAAAGCATCCAACTTGCGAAGTGCTCCGCATCCTCTATCGGCAACTTCGCCAGAAGATAAAATGCTCCGCTCGGCTCGCAACAGGTCACGCCAGGGATTTTTTGTAAACATCGAATGAGGCAATCGCGGCGCCCCTGATAGGTGGCGCAAACTTCAGCAGTGTATCCGTCTTCGATCTGTTTTAGCATATGGGTTGCTGCAAGTTGCTCGATGGTAGGAGCTGACAACCGAGCCTGAGCAAGATGAAGAATCTTCTCTCGAAGTCCATTCGAAGGGACGTAGAGGCTGCCGATACGAGCCCCGCACAAACTAAATCGCTTCGAAAGACTATCAATGACAATCACATGCTCATCATCCGGGGCGATCTTCATCGCGGAAGTAACTGGCTTATTGTCAAATACGATCTCGCGATACGTTTCGTCGAGCAATAAATAGAGCCCGTACCTGTGGCATATATCAAGGAGGCGCTCCACCTCTTCCTCCCCATAAAGAACTCCGGTTGGATTGTTTGGGTTACAGAGAAGGATAGCCCTAGTGCGAGAAGTAATATGCTTTCGGATAACGCTGGTATCTGGTAGCTGAAAGCCCTCTTCAAATGCACTTGCAAGTGAAACGAGTCGTACACCGGTCTGCTCAGCAAAACCCATGTAGTTCGCATAGGTGGGATCAAAAATAATGATCTCATCACTAGGATCGCAACAGGTGGTAAATAGAAAGACGAGCCCTTCACTCGCTCCCATAGTTACCATGTAGCGCTCGGGAGAAGTATCGATACCATGCTCCCTGTTCATCCATGAGGCCCAAGCCTCACGAAAGACCTGAATCCCCTCTGAAGGCGCATAAGAAACATGGATATCAGCATGCTGCGCGACTCCTTCACTAAAAAGCCGAGGACAGTGAATATCCGGTTGCCCGATATTCAAGTAGTAGGGCTCTACCCCTTTTTCAGAGGCGCTTCTCGCGAGGTGGGCCAATCTGCGGATAGGAGAAGGAGGAGTGTTACGAGACCGAGTGGAGAGATGTATCATGAGAGAATCGTTCCTTAGCCGCTAGACGAACACAACGATGAGCACGGCGAACCTACTACCATTGGATGCATAGTATAGATGCCCGCTGGGGCAAAGGGGAGAGGACAAAATTTGTGCCGGGGAATTTCCTTCGCCCCGTCTGGATACCACCACTTCAGCCATGCCGGTCGCCACCGAAGCTCTTATATATTGGAGGCAATTAAAATTTCCGCTGTAAAGAGCCACCGAATGGTTGCTCAGTAACTGGGCTATAAATCCTCCAGCTTTTTCCTAGCGATGCCGATTGTATCTATACCGAAGGCAACTGAAGTTGCCGGGAGGTCCCCCGGAGGGACAACAAATAC
>JAGRAT010000021.1 GCA_020434495.1 Bdellovibrionales bacterium
AAGAGAGCCTCCACCCAAGAGCGTGCTCCCTCCCTCCATTACCAATAATAAGGATTTTCATAACTTACTCTCTCATCCCCCATATTAGCTACTCACGTCACTTCCCTTGCAATAGCCATATGGTACGGAATTAGTGCCGGAAGTGTCGCTCCGGAGCGAACAACAGTGTGACTCCAAGCTCCTTCGCAACTTCAATAATCTCTCCGTCTTTCTTAGAACCATGAGGAGTAATGATGGATTTTACTCCACTATTCGCTAAACGTTCTACACTGTCTGGAAAAGGAAAAAATGCATCGGACGCTGCTACAGCACCATCGACAACATGACCATGCTCTCGAGCCTTATAAAGTGCAACTTCTACCGAATCAATTCTACTCGTTTGTCCAGCACCGGCTCCTATGAGCATCTGGTTGTTCACAAGCACTATGGCATTTGACTTCGTATGAGTTACCGTGGTCCATGCAAGCTCTAAGTTTCGCACACTTTCATCATCGGACGGCTCACCAGCCACCAATTCACATTGACTCACGGAGCAATTACTCGAGTCATGTTCCTGAGAGAGGAATCCAAAGAGGGTCGATCGGACCTCACGCCCCAAAGGCACTGAGAAATCAACCTCAATGAGTCTTATATTTGGCCTCTTCTCAAAAACCGCCAGGGCTCCCTTACTGTAACTCGGAGCAATTACGATCTCAGAAAAGTCCTTTACCACTTCTTGAGCTGCAGCCTCACTGACTTCAGAGGAAAAGCCGATGATGCCCCCAAAATGGCTACGAGGATCACTCCTCTTCGCAAGAACGAGAGCACTCTCCTGAGTATTAGCAATAGCGACACCACAGGGCGTGAGATGCTTCATGATGCAAACCGGCTCATGCGAAGAAAATCTCTCCCTAATGGAATACAAACTTCGAATGAGTCTAAAACCCGCATCAGCATCAAGGAGGTTGTTGTAGGACAACTCCTTACCCGCCAGCTGCTTCCAAGCGAGAGAACGATTCACCGCTAAAGATTGAAAAAGAGCAGCTTGCTGCTGGGGATTCTCTCCATACCGAAGTTGCTGCGACTCTTGCCAAACCGATCCATCGTAAAAACTCGATCCAGATTCTCCTGGAACCTCGCCTTTTCGAGAGAGGAATCGCGCTATCTCGAGATTGTAATGGGCGAGCTGGGAAAACACCTTGGTGGCAAGCTCAGTACGTAATTCGCTGTCACCGCCCCTCCCCTGCTTCAACTCGGCAAGAACTCGCGGATAATCCAACGGATCAATTACCGCATACACGTCCTTTGCATTCTTCGCTGCCGCTCGAATCATTGTTGGTCCCCCGATATCGATAAATTCGACCATTTCGGCAGTCGAGGCAGAGGGATTGCTCGCAAGCTGCTGTTCAAACGGATACAAGTTCACAGCAACGATATCGATATAATGGAGACCATTCGCGGCGAGATCCTGTTGATGCTCAACGTTGTCTCGCTTTGCCAGAATACCGCCGTGTATCTTGGGATGCAGAGTCTTTACACGGCCACCAAGAATTTCGGCCTGGCCAGTAAACTCCTCGATTGGAGTGCTCTCAAGACCATGCTCTTTCAGGAATTTTCCGCTCCCCGAAGTCGTCAACAAGGTATAGCCGAGCTCAACAAGACCGGCAGCAAAGGTCTCCAGTCCCGCTCGATCTGAAACGCTAATCAAAGCATACCGAGATGAAGCATCCGTAGGGATGCCTTCCTTTGAAAGATCATCATTTGTGGCCGAGTTTTCGTTTTTACTCATTTGAACTGCAAGTCTCCCTAATGGTCATTTTCCCCAACTACTATCTGGTTTGGGCATCAAAATTGGGGACCACGAGGGTAGCACAGGAGTATCTGATTTTTCTACATTAGGGGCTTATTGCTGCAGCGCGGCTTCAGCTTGTTTACTGCTATCTGGAGCCCGATCTGGAGCCTCAGCCCCTTTGGGAGACGCATTGGAGGAAGAATGGCTCTCGAGCTCCCGCAACTCCAAATTGACCACATCCAGCTCGGACTCTAATTCCGTCAAGAGAGCGGTCTGAGACTGCGTATCCCCACTGGCGATCACTTTCGCAACCCCCTCAGCTCGGGTAATAGATCTCACCTCCCCTTCAACCTCATCTCGCTCAAGTGTGAGCTTGGAAATTTCTTCATCCGACTTAAAAATCTCTTCGGCGATGGCCTCTTGAATGACTTCGCTCAACAATTGAAGCTGCGCTTGGCGCTGTTTCCGGAGAGCGAGAAGATCCGATTTCAACTCCTGATTCTCAGGGTCATATCTGTAAGCTTCAGCCTGCTTCAAATATTCCCAGGTAATCCGATCAAAATCTTTTTTCGTACTTTGAACGTTCTCTGAAACCGCGGCAACTTCAACACTCAAACTTATTGGATCAGTATTCTCCATTCGACGCTTTCGTCCATACCAAACAGCGAGCTTTCGAGTCGCAATGTCAATTTTTGCTCTCACATCTTGGAGCTGCTGTTCTCGCTCCTTCCTTTGCACTGGGCTATTCTTGAGAATTTCTCCGATATCACCTGAAAGTGGCGACCGAAGAAGCGATATCTGCTCCTGAAGAACTTCCGCTCTTTTTTCGAGATCCTCCTTCCGAAAAGAGAGCACTCCAGAGGAAGACTCCTCTCCTGCCTTCTGTTTTTCTCGTCGGAGTTCCTCAAGAAGCTCATCGACATGCAGCGGAGTTTCAATAGTAGGTGGTTGTGCCGGCAGCTCCTTACCGGAAGTAGCAAGAGAGGTATCTTTGATCTCTCCTAGACTCTCGTCATCGTCCGCATGCACACCGTGCTCCGGTGCGCCCAAACTCCTTTTTTCGTTTCCGATGAATTTATCAAGCGATCCCCGTTGATAGGAGATCACCGCCAAAACCGTCAATGCCGCTGCGACTCCAGAAACGAGCGCCAGAGCTTTTCCTCCTCGACGAGGAGTCCCAGCAGGTTGATACTCTACGTTTTCTGAATCAACATCAGGGGATTCGATAGGCTGTTGCGAGAGCTCGGATTCATCCTCTTCCTCGTTTTTCTCCCTCTCTAGAGCATGTTCTTCCAAGTTCACATGAGCTTCGATGGCCGGAGAAACTCCATTTTCGCCAGAGGAATCCCCTCGTTCAAACTTCTTGGACCCTCCATAGGGAACACTGTGAAGCTCGCTCCTCGTAAGTTCCAAGGTGTCATCAGAGGAAGAAACCCTTCTCACCGACTCAGGAAGATCATCAAGTGTTATCGGATAATCATTAGAGACGGTGATGATGATTGCGGTTATGTTGTCCGTACCGCCACGTTTGTTTGCTTCATCAATGAGGACCTGAGCAGCCTCGTAGTCGGACTTCCCCTCGAGGAAGTGAGGCAATTCGTGCATCTTAACGAGATTATACAACCCGTCAGAACACAACAGATACCGATCTCCAGCGATGGGGCCATCAAGCATCTGTAGACAATCCGGGAGAACCTCCTCAGCAGGACCAAGCGAACGCGTTAACATATGAGACACTGGATGGTCCTCTGCCTGTTCTTCTGACAGGGCACCAGAATCAACAAGCTCTTGAATTAGGGTATGATCATGGGTGAGTTGCTCGACCCGCCCATTTCGAAAACGATATGCTCGAGAATCTCCAACATGAAGGACGTGGAGCTTGGCTCCAGCAAATGAAAGTGCGAGAAAGGTTGTCCCCATCCCAGCAAGTTCGCCGTCCTCTTGCCCTTTCTGAAAAATGGCTCGGTTTGCACTGATAACAGCCGATACCATGACTTCAGGTGTGAGATTTGAAAAATCAATGGAATTCTCAAATACCTGAATTGCAAGCTGAGAGGCAATCGCCCCTCCCTTAACCCCTCCCATGCCATCAGCAACTACAAAAAACTTCGCACTATCACTCTCGAGAATACCGTAAGAGTCTTGATTCTCTTCTCTCTTCTGACCAACATCAGATAGCGCGGCATGAGTAAGATACGGAAGAATAGAAACTTCAGTGTCTTGAGTTGTCGTTTCCATATCTTCGTTCATGGTCTCGGGACTAAAAAGTTGCCTGAACCGTCACTTCTAAAAGTGAACTGACCCAAAAATCGGATTATCTGCTCGCAACTACCGCAGAGAATCTGCATACAATAAACTATCGATTTAGATGCCTATTTTAGTAAAGCAATTCAGCTGTTTGTGAGACAGGGTTCAATTTTAGTGCCACCATTGGCCCCAGAATCTTGGAGAGAAGGGACTCGAGCTCAATTTCCCTGTAAAAAACCATAGAATGGCGGTTACCAGTGCTCACTAGCGACCATTCGCCCTTCAAATACGGTTTGAATCTCCTATCTAGCTTCAACCTGTTGGATACGCTCCTCAGCAGTGACCGCAAGGAGCAGAAAATAGTCGTCGCTATAGACAAGCTTACCGAGGGGAAGCAATGCGAACACCGCTTCTCTTGGTAACGGCAAGTTATAAGCATTATAGAGCACAAATTTCACCTGGAATTTCTCGAGTATGGCACGTCGCTGTTCAATCGAGGTATCTGGCGAAAAGAAGCTCTCTACAGCGTCCCGGCGCTCTGCAAAGTCCTCCACAAACCACGGCGGATGCATGGCAGCAATTACCTTCCCAGAAAACGCTGGGACGATATTGCCAGTTAACAGATCGGTCATCACGACAGCGTCCCCTGCTCCCACTTTCCGAGAGAGAAACTGATACTGCTGAATTGAGGAGTACTGTAATCCCCCAACAGTTCTAGTATCAAACAGGAGAACCAGAAGGATACAGCCACTTACCACAGAGCTGTAGACAAGCAATCTTCCCGGAAATCGATTTCTATACTTTTCCTCCATCTCAGCAAGGAAGCACCCCATTCCACAGTGGGCCATAAGCATGACAAACGATATCAACCTGCCAAAGACCGATACCCCAGCAACGTATCCGAGGAGATAGAGCAAGAGCGCTCCTGCAAACATCAGGGAAAAGGGTTGGTAGTGTTTGTCTCGAAGTCGAACGAGAAGAATTGCCGCTCCGAGAAATGCAGGCCAGGTGTTTTTTAATACATGCTCATAATGAATGAAGCCCGAACTAAACTCACGATATTTTGGAAACTCTTCGAGTATGAGCGCTAAGAAAGGATAGTAAGACCAACAAGAAGCAAGCCCAAGACCGACAATCCCACTACACAGAACGACGAATACGGATCGCACTCGGCTCTTGCTCTCCTCACAAAAAGCCAGGGAAAGGAGTCCTATACCACCACCAAGGGCCGTAAATGGATGCGTCAACAACACGGTTGCAAGCAAAAGCACGACGAGAAATATTTGAAGCACCGCCTGGGATCGATATCGGAGGAAACACCCCCACATGAAAAAGACCAATCCTATGGCAAAGAAAGATGGATACGGGAAGATAAAACTGAAAGATCGAAGATCCAGAAACCCACTAAAGAACCAAGATTTCTCTCCCCATAAGAGGAACATGCAAATAAGCGAATAGAAGCACGCGCCCGATCGTTCCTTGAGCTCCCGAAAGAAAAAAGTAAAGGAGAGAAAAAACACTATGAGGTTTAAAATTCCGCCGAGAAGCAGTCCTTCGATATTTGAAATCCCAAGAATTTTAGTTCCCCAACCGAGCGCAATCGCATAGGGAGAAAAAAGTGCATCCGGGGTGGTTGTAGAGAGAAGGGGATTGCGTGGATCGAATAAGTGACTACTCAATTCCCGTACAACAGCGGCATGAATCCAGAAATCCCCTCCCCACCGACCATTAAACGCCGTTATTGAGAGCACCCCTATCGCCAGGAGAATGAAGATCCAAAGTCGATTGTTCGTAAGCCAATTCGTCATACCGAGAGCCCATTCTCCAAGAGAAACGTCAGCACGGCATCTCTCCCTGAAGGACTACGATGCAAACCATCTCAAAGCTACTGAACCCGCTTAAGATACGGTTTAAATTTAATGTACGGCTCTCTAACCAACTGCTCTTGAAGCCTCCTTGCAAGCAAGGTTGTTTCTTCAGGCCCCACCAGAACTCGGTAGTAACGCTTTCCCTTTACAACAGCGATCTGAACCTTCACTTCACGAAACCCATTCTGCGAAAGCTTAGAAACAAGGGTATCTGCCTCAGTTTTCGACTCCAAGGCTGCGAGTTGCACATACCACCCCGTTGGAATTCCATCTACCTCATTCGAAGGTTCTTTTACTTTTGGAGCGGGAGTTGCAGCAGCTACAGCAGCAACTGCTTTAGGCGGTTCTAGCCTACGAGGAGTTTTCTCCACTTTTTCTTTTACGATGGGAGTTCTCGTTGATCCAGTAGGGGAATTGCCGAGTTCAAAAACTCCAGCCACCTGCTTCTTTGGTTCGCGCTTGTTATCCTTCTGCAATTCTGAGGGCTTCTGATGGACCCCTTGAGCAGCGCCTTCCTCTAAATCCCCAAGGTTAACCGAAGCTGCAATAGACGTCGCAGAATCATCCGAGGGCGCTCCTGTTTTTTTATCACTAGGATTTCGAGCAATCTTTTTCGGGCCTTCTCCACCTCGATTACGCACTCCGAGGTCTCCAAGAGTCTCGTCAGTTCGTTTTAGTGAAGGAACAACCTTTATTGGAGCAAGCTGCGGGGGCTGCTGCGGCTCCCCACTCGTCCTAATCGGAGTCGAATCATCCCTCAATTTCGCATAAACCTCTTCAACCAAACGTTCGGGAACCTGCTTCGGCATTTCCTCATCAGGAATAGGCATCCGTCCAGCCCTCTCAAAGGATTGTTCGATCTGATTCTCTATTCTTGTCTGTAATCCACTTCGGTAGCCAAGGAAAAATGCTGCCGTCAAACTCCCGAGGACAACTCCAAGCAAAATGACGACATGAGTAACTCCAAGACGAAAATGCACGCCACCACTCCTACGAGGAGAAGTTGCCGGTGATTTCTTTTTCTTGGCAGACATACGCTCTCTATCTCTTTGATACTACTTTTTCGAGCCAAACGATCCCGCGAGCAGACTCACATAGCGGTCAATTAACTCTACTGCCGATATTCCATCCTCAGCTTCCTTCGAAGTGCCTTCAGGAAACATCTCTCGAATTAGGCCTTGAAGCCTTTTGCGCTCCTTTTTGCCGACTCCAATTTGTGAAAGTTGCGAGAAGTACCGCTCCTCAACTTCCCCATCACGAAGAGTCACACCTAGAGCGAGAAGGCGAGTGAGCTCCACCCGAGAATCAACGCTAAGTCCCTTTAATTGCTCAGCGTACAACGAGATCTCCTCCAGAGAAAGTCCCCGAAATGGAAGGAAGGCTTCATGATGAGCGATAAATGCCCCATATTCGGCAAGCGTAACTATCATTCTGCCTGGATCAGCCTCGAAGAGACACTTTACAAGCTCATTCCACAATCTCTCGACAGATATATTTTGGAGGGCATTCGCCTTCAGGGCATCCTTCAGCGCTTCCTCTGTTAACTTTTCAACGGCAAAGTTTAGACGAACCTTATACCGAACAAGTCGAACGATTCTTGTTGGATCGTCAACAAAGCTCTCAGAATGAAGGATGCGAATTTGATGAAGCTGTAAATCTCTTTGTCCGTCAAATGGATCAAAAACTATCGCTTGAAGCTTCTCCATGGTGAGCCCTCCTGATTGGAGCAGGTGAAGAAACTGATCCAAAGGAACGGCCATTGCATTAACAGTGAAATCACGTCGACGAAGATCCTCTGTCACACTCGATGGAGCAACAATCGGCAAAGCACCCGACTTCGGATACCTCTCAGAACGAGCAGAAGCAAAATCAATCTCAACACACGGTTCATAACCAGAAAAATCCAAAACCTTTGCAGTAAGAAAGGTTTTAAAATGTTTAACCGTGCCATCTACATGGTCAGCCATGGAACTCGCCAACAATGACGCCGCACCTTCGACCACAATATCGATATCCCCGTCCTGAATTCGCCTATTATGTAAGAGATCTCTTACGAACCCACCAATAAGAAAGCAGGGAAGCTGAAGTTCTTGCGACTTCAGTTGAACCTGTTCCAATAAGCGAATTCGCTCATCATTAAATTCGACAGAGATCATCTTTCCCCAACAGACTCCTGCTTGACATAGTTCGCAATACTGGTTGCAATCACCTCCGCAGTAAGCTCACGAAATGACGGTTGTGATAAGAGATACGCATCATCTGAATTTGTCACGAAAAAGAGCTCCAACAAAACAGCAGGCATCTCAGCCCCAAAGAGAACAAAAAATGGGGCCTTTGCTACACCCCGCGCTTGCAAAGAGATACCATCCACAACTTTCGGGAACTCCTTCTTCATAGACGAAAAAATCGCTTTGGCAAAAGGAGCTGAGACTCGAGAGGCTCCGCGGCGATAGAGATCCTGAATAAATCCTCCGAGCGCAGCCTTTTGCGTCACGCCGAGCTGATTTTCCCTCTTCACAAGTTGGACCGCTTCAGGATTTGCATCAGAAGACACATAAAAGATCTCGTATCCTCGTACCCGATCGTGCGCTGCCTCTGCGGCATTAATGTGAATACTCACAAAAAGAGATGCTTGCAGTCTATTGGCCATAGCCGTTCGTTCGAAAAGTGGCATAAACTCATCTCGCTCTCGAGTAAGAACCACTCGGCAACACCGGCTCTCAAGAAGATACTTCTCGATTAGACGTGAAATCGAAAGGACAAGATCCTTTTCCCGCAGACCAGCAATACCAACAGCTCCCTCATCATCACCCCCATGACCCGGATCGAGCACAACCAGTGGAAGTATACCCGATGAATATCTACTTATAATCTTATGAGAAGCGCCCTTTCCACCAACTTGGGAGCTAAACATAAAACGGTACTCACTGTGCGGAAAGCGTGACGACAACTCTTCCTTTAGAGAAACGACTTTTTGTGGATCTCGAAGATCCCCTTCGAAGAGAAGAATCGCCCTGTAGAGAGCTTCGTCAGCGAGATCCACTCCGGGATAGCTCCTGCTAAGATTAAGGAAGGATTCCGCAGCAAGTTGGAGGTTAAGCGAATCTCCTCCGCGCCTTCCGAGCTCTTCAAACAGCACTGCTCGATAGAATAAGAGCCTGGCTTTTTCCCTACCTTGAGGGAGGGACTTTTGCAGCTCATCAAACTGCTTCTTTAGCGAATTCCAGCTTTCACTTTTGGTAAGACTCGCATCAGTATTCCGAAGGGATTTAAGGCGATTGATAACTCCCTCAACCCTCTCATCCCCCTCAGCAGAAACAAAAGTCACACCTCCAAGAAGGATGGCAGCGAGGACGAAAAATCTATAACAATGGCGCGTGCATCGGGTCTCCTTACCCAACGGATATCTTCTATTTCGATTCAGGAGAGAGGAGCGCATATACGGCATAGAGTAACTCCAATGCTGACCGAGGACTCATATCGTCGGGATGATGCTCCGTTATCAGCGACGTTACATCACTAAGACGCTTCCTGTCCTCAGAAAGGGTATCTGAATACGGCTGAAGGGAAAGCGATAGCTGCGAATTTTTTCCGCCTGTCGCTTCAGCAATTCGCTCCATAGCGAGATATTCTGCCGCTCTCCGAATGACATGCTCTGGAATTCCAGCTAATCGAGCCACCTCAATTCCATATGAACGATTCGCTGCGCCATCCACCACCTCGTGGGTGAAGAGCACCTCGCCTCCTTGCTCAACAACATTTACGGCTATATTCCTAATGGTAGGGAACTCAGACTCAAGGGCTACCAGTTCATGAAAGTGGGTGGCAAAAAGGCAGCAACAGTTGAGGGATGTAACCAGATGTTCAAGCAAGCTCTTCGCAATCGACAGTCCATCAGCAGTAGCGGTTCCGCGTCCGAGCTCATCGATGAGTATGAGAGAATTCGGAGAGGCATTTCGGGCAATAACTGCTGCTTCTTTCATCTCCACCATGAAGGTGGAATCTCCTTCGTGAATGTCGTCAGAGGCTCCAAGCCGAGCGAAGACCCTGTCAAATACCCCCGTTTTCATCGAACGCGCCGGCACAAAACTTCCAATTTGTGCAAGCAATACCAACAAGCCTACCTGCCGTAAGTAGGTAGACTTCCCGCCCATGTTCGGTCCCGTGAGCACGAGACATCGCCTCTCGTCATTGAAGACGATGTTGTTGTGAATACACTTTTCTTCAAGATTCTTCTTTAAGACCGGATGCCAACTCTCGTGGGCATCAAGCTCGGAACTCTCAAAGCAGAACTCAGGTGCCACCAATTCATCTTCTTCTGCCAATTTTGCGAACCCACAAAGCACATCAAGCAGGGAAGTCGCCTCATGCACATCCCTTAAAGGAGGACAATATTCCTTTACTGTGAGAATGAGTTCCTGAAAGTGTAGAGCTTCCAAGCGCTTGAGTTCTATTTCGGCTGAGGAGAGTCGTTTCTCCCATTCGCGCAATTGCTCCGTTGTAAACCGCACTCCATTAGTCAGCGTTTGGCGCGGGATGTAGAAATTTGGAACTTTATCCTTATTCGCTTTAGTGACCTCGATAAAGAGCCCGACAGCGTTATTCGATCGCACTTTTAAAGAGCCAATCCCTGTCTTTTCGCGCTCTTCCTGCTCAAAAGCGCGAAGCCAGTCTTCGGTTTCAAGGGAAATTCTTCGAAGTTGATCGATCTCCTCACTCAATCCCTCTCGAATTACACCACCATCCGAGACTTGTGGAGGAGGATTGTCAGTTAAAGTTTGCGATAATCGATGAAGTAAGGATTCATCGATATCAAGTTTTTCAACACAACGATAAAGGAGCGGAACTGCCTTGATATCCTCGAATCTTCTCAGACTGCTGCGAATACTCCCAATAGCTTCAATTCCATCTCTTAAAGCAGCTAACTCTCTTGGAGAACAAATACAGAGATTTACCCGAGCACAGATTCTCTCAAGGTCAGGTATGAATTTCATCAAATCTCTAATCTCAGATCGAAGATCAAAGTGCGAGAGCAAGAGATGAACCGCTGCATGACGCGCTTCAATGTCGGTCCGATCAATAAGCGGATAGTTCACCCAATTCCGAAGCAATCGCTTTCCCCCAAAGGTCTGGGTGTGATCAAGATAATGGAGCAGCGATCCCTGATACGTTTTCTCTCGGGCAGTTTCCGTTAACTCCAAATTCTTTCGGGTCATGGTATCGAGAGTCATGAGCGAAGAGGTATCTTCAAGCTCTACCGCAAGAAAGGGGGTATTTGCACTAACAGTAGCTTCATCAATATACCGAACAAAGTTACGAACGGCCCTTTTTGCGCTTAAACTCAACAGCGAAAACTGAGAGGCTTGTCCAAGACGCTCTGTTTCAGTTGCCAACTGCTGATCACTTACCGATCGAAATCGAATTGCCTGAGGAGGCAAGAAACGTTCGAGCTCCCGAACCCAAGTAGTGCGCCTATCAAGTCGTTTCCCATGGAGCTCTGTGGGAAGGATAATCTCTGCAACTTCAAGACGGAGAACCGTTTCAACAACTTCGCTAATTTGAATTCGCTCCCTTACACGGATATTCGGCTGTGTGGCAGTCCCCCAAGCGAGGCTAAGATCTGTCCCCGTCCCGGCTCCTAACGCCGCAATACATTCCCGTTGCGAATTCGCGCTCTCAACAGCACTCATGATTCGCACTCCAGGAGTTATCACTCGCTCAAGCTTACGTTCAACCATCCCCTTGGCAGGACGATCCCCCGCCACTTGAGAGACGACAGCGGCGGAGACACCGGTATCAATCAGTCTTTCGAGATATCCATCAATGACAGAAATCGGAACTCCACACATGGGAATTGGATTGGGGTCCTTCTTGTCTCTACTCGTCAATGTGAGGTTTAGAGTTTTTGCAACAACAACAGCATCTTCGAAGAAGAGTTCATAGAAATCACCAACCTGAAAAAAGAGGACATGGTCAGGATATCTTCGCTTATAACTGAGATACTCCTCTAGCATCGGCGGAAGTTTCCGTTTCGTTACCGCGCCTGAGGCCTGAGCTGGCGAAGCTTGTGTGGATGATGGGACCGATGAAGCCGTCATTTGATCTCTGTTTGTCACGAATAATTTTGGTTACAGTACCAAAAGACGATAGAGGGGTGAATGAATTCCACCACATTACCGAAGACAAAACTCATCGTAATCGACGATGAAGAGGGTGTGCTGAACGCTTTGCGCCTTATGCTTAGCGCTTTTGGATTTGAGGTGCACCCCTACAGCAAACCTCACGAGGGAATTGAAGCGATTGCAACTGTGCAGCCTGACTGGATTATCTCAGATCTGCGGATGCCAGAAATTGACGGATTTGCCGTCCTCGAATATCGAAATGAACACCATTCCGATATTCCGTTTATGCTCATTTCAGGCCATGCCACTGGGCGGGAGATAGAAAAAGCTAAGGCACTTGGAGCTCAAGCAGTGCTCCAGAAGCCATTCGATCCCCAACAACTCCTTGAAATTGTTAGAGCACACAAAGACTCCAATGCCGCCCAGGGCTGAATGATCAATTCCTCTGGAGTTTGTGCAAAACCACGGACTTGCCGAATGACACTCAGCTAGCAATGACACTCAGCTAGTTCTGCGTCCTCTGCGTTTTATTTCATATTCAAATTTAACGCGGAGCACGACGAGGTACGCAGAGATTTATCAGGATATGATCCGCCTCTCCTGAGGGTTTATCGATCTGACAGCCTACGGGCACAGGAGTAAAGCCTCCTGTGCCCTTTTCGTTAAGGCAACCGGTAAGCCGGCACTTTTAAGACAAATGCCCTAGTCGTCAGAGGACATCTTCTCTCGGAGCAGATCTCCAATGGTAACAGCACCACCGCTATCGCCAGAGAACTGGTCGAGATTCGCTCGCTCTTCTCGCTGCTGAATCGACTTGATACTCAAGCTGATTCGTCGCTCAGCGCGATCTACTGCGGTCACTTCAGCTTCGACCTCGTCGCCGACTTTGAAGTGATCCTTCGCATCCTCATCACGCTTTAATCCAAGCTGAGAGTTGTGAATGAGCCCTTCAATACCATCCTCGATTTCGACGAAGACACCGAAGTCAGTAAGCGAGCTCACCTTCCCCTTAATCTTTACGCCTACGGGGTAACGCTGAGCAATGGTATCCCACGGATCCGTCTCAAGCTGCTTAATACCAAGGCTGAGTCGCTCATTATCGACATCAACCTCAAGAACAACAGCTTCAACTTCATCGCCCTTGCTGAAGAGCTTTGATATCTCTTCGGGGTCCTTAATTCGCTTTGTCCAAGAAAAGTCGGAAACGTGGACAAGACCATCAATCCCATCTTCGATTCCAACAAAGATCCCGAACTCAGTGATAGAGCGAACTTTTCCTTTCACCCGTGTTCCTGGGATGAGTCGGTCTGAAAGCTCACGCCACGGATTCGGCATCAACTGCTTCATCCCAAGGCTTACTCTTCGTTGCTCGCGATCAATTCCAAGAACAACAGCCTCAACGTAATCGCCAACGCTCATGATGTTACTTGGATTTCTAACCTTCTTCGTCCAGCTCATCTCAGAAACGTGGACGAGGCCCTCGACTCCTTCTTCGAGCTCAACAAACGCTCCATAATCGGCAAGGCTAATAACCTTTCCTTTAACGGTTGCATTGTTCGCATAGCGCTCATCGATGGTTTCCCAAGGATCTTGCTTCAGCTGCTTCATTCCGAGGCTAACGCGCTCCTTCTCTTTGTCGTACTTCAATACAACAACAGGAACTTTCTCACCGACTGAAAGCTTGTCGGATGGGTGATTTACCCGTCCCCAAGAGATATCGGTGATGTGAAGAAGCCCATCAATTCCGCCGAGATCAATAAACACCCCGTAATCAGTGATGTTCTTAACGACCCCTTCCATGACCACACCTTCGCCGAGAACTTGAAGTGTCTCTGAACGAAGTTCGTCTCGCTCATGCATGAGCACAGCACGACGGGAGAGAACGATATTTCCCTTATCTCTCGTTACCTTGAGGACCTTAAACTCGTGCTCTTCGCCCAAGAAGCGATCAAGGTTTCGATGGGGACGAATGTCGACCTGAGAACCGGGAAGAAATGCGGGAACCCCGATATCAACCTGGAGCCCACCCTTGACCTTCTGAACTATAGTCCCTTTGACGATCCCATCTTTCTCGAAGATCTTCTCGACCTCTCCCCACACTCGCTTCTGAACAGCCTTTTCGTGAGAAAGAATTAGTTGGCCAAAATCATTTTCAAGATGAACGATGTACACCTCAATGACATCACCAACCTTGTGGGTCTTTTCACCCTTGGCATTCTTAAATTGTTCAATTGGAACAATACCTTCGAGCTTGAACCCGATATCAACTCGAGCATAGTCTTTGCCGAGTTCTACAATTGTTCCCTTTACGACGCTTCCCGCACGAAGTCCTGCAAGTTGATCGTCCATGGCCTCAAATGCTGAAGCAAATGAATTAAAGTCCCCGTTAGAGGAATCGCCGGCTTGGCTTCCTGTATTCATGTAAGTATTTACCTAGTGTAGTGAGTGGCTAAGACGATTGTTGTCGTAGCCGCCTATCAAGTGCCTTGTTAATCTTTGCTCTTAAACAGATACCCAAGGCCTACGGCACAAAGTAAACGCGGGTAGATAAGCTGCCAAGAACGCTATTTGGTGTGGCAGTATGCCGAAAAGGGCCCTAAGACTCAAACAAGGCACCTTAAAAGCTCAAGATCCCACGATGTGGTAACTTTAAAATTCTGCTCAGAACCCATCACCATTTGGACGGAATGAAACGGTTCTACCATCGAGGCATCATCAGTAGCAGGTCCCTGATACTCAGCATGTGCACGGATAATATGTTGAAATTCAAATACTTGTGGGGTTTGAACCCGCCACAATTCTTCTCGAGAAACCGAACGCTCCACTCTGAGATCAACGCTATTCACCACCTTTAAACTATCAGTTTGAGGCACCCCAAGGGTAGCCGCCCCGGTTGCTGCCGCACAGTCGATCACCGCTCTCACCGTTTCTGGGTCAACAAAACACCTGGCTGCATCATGGATAAGCACGAGATCCCTCGGTTTCGGCTTCAGCTCCCCAATGGCCTGAAGCGCCAACCGTACTGACTCCTGGCGAGTTGCTCCACCGAGCACTAACGATGCGGCTCCACCGAGCACTAACGATGCGGCTCCACCGAGCACTAACGATGCGGCTCCACCGAGCACCAAAGATGCTGCATCCTCTAAAACACTTTCAAACTGCCCAAGATAGCCATCGGGATAGGTCACAAAGAACTTAGAAAAGGTCACTCCTGGAGTCTTGCATAGCTGCGAAAGGGCGAGCCCTAAAATCGTTTGCTCCTCACCATCTCGAATCTTGACGAGAGCTTTCGGCATATCGAAACCGAGCCGAGTCCCCTGTCCAGCAGCAACGACTATGCCGTATATATTTCTCAGATTCGTCACGCCGATATAGTAACCTACGTTACTCTTCGGAGGAAACTAATCCCAAGTGCTTATGAAGGATCTCTGAGAACTTTTGGGGTGAAAACGGTTTCACGAGGACGTCGTTGCAACCGACCTTCAGACATCGGGTTTTCCCAGAAGACGATGCATCCGCCGTACATCCTACAATAGGAATCTGAAACTTCCCCTGACGCAAAAGTTTAGTTGCAGTATAGCCGTCCATTACCGGCATCTGCATATCCATAAGCACCAGGCCAAACTCACCGGTTTGTGCCTTTTCAAGTCCTACCTTGCCGTTCTCAGCTAGCTCGACTTCAAGTCCAAGCTTTTCAAGCATTCTCGTAAATAACTTCTGATTTACTGCAGTATCTTCGACAACAAGCACCTTTCCCTCCAGGTGCACCTGATCATGTGTGATTTCCGTCCGATAAGCAGTTTTCGGAACAGCATCTACGAGCTTCACGTTCCCAAGTTTACCAAGTGGAACTTGCACTTGAAATTTACTGCCGAAGCCAAAGGCACTTTCAACAGATATCGCTCCCCCAAGCATCTCTACAAACTTCTTTGAAAGGGAAAGTCCAAGCCCTGTACCACCAAATCTTTTGGTCGTTGAGTCATCAGCTTGCGAGAAATCTTTGAAGAGCTTTGGGCGCTGCTCTTTCGTTAACCCAATTCCGGTATCCTTGACGATAAAGAGTAGCTCATTGGACTCTCGAAGATACTGAACATTGAGCCGTACTTCCCCTTTTTCAGTAAACTTTATTGCGTTACCAACAAGATTGATCAGCACCTGTTTTACTCGAAGCGCATCAGTAACGACCTTTGTTGGCAGTGGGAAATGATAATCGACGTATAATCCGATGCCCCTCTCCTCTGCTTTCTTCTTAAAACCGCTTTCGACAACATCAACCATTTCAAAGAGAGAAGCCTCACCCAGACTTGGCCTCACCATTCCAGCATCCATCTTTGAAAAATCGAGGATATCGTTAATAAGCTCAAGGAGATGTTCCGAACTTTGAACTATCGTATGGGTGAACTTTAAATGTTCTTCTGGTGAGATATCGTTATCAAGAAGTTGCTCCGCATACCCTATTACTGCGGTGAGGGGAGTACGAATCTCATGTGACATATTGGCCAAAAAGGCCGCCTTTGCTTGTGACGCACCTTCAGCAGCCTTCTTGGCTTCTTCCAACTTTTCCAAGATCAGCTGCTTCTCCGTGATATCTTCAGTGAACATTGCGATTCCACCAACAGTTCCATCACCATTCATCCAGGGTCGAACCTCCCACTGTAAGCACTGTCGTTGGCCATTCAATCGAACAAACTCTTCACAGGGATTTTTCTCAACCTCACCAGCAAGGCAGCGCCGATGAATCTCCTTCCATGCGTCAGAGATCTCAGGAAATACATCGTAGTGGTTCCTCCCAATGAGATCTTGGCCAACCAATCCGTAATCAGTCAGCCACTTGTTGCTGTACCCCACATACCTCATATCTCTATCGAACATCGCCACAGAAGCTGGTGCATGCCGAATAAATGCCTCGGTCTGAGCCTTTGCGAGAGCCAAGTCCTGTTGTACGGTCTTTAAATCTGTAATTTCAAGTTGAATTCCCACTATCTGGGAGGGTCCTCCGCCTCTTCGTCTCGCAATAATCTTCCCAAGCCAGAGCATCCAGCGGTACTCTCCTGCGGCATCGCGAATCTTTAATTCGCATTTAAGATGGTCATCGCCAACATCCGAGCTGCTGAGCAGTTCATCAACACTTTGTCGATAATCGGGATGGATAAGATCACGAAGGGCATCATGTTCGGATGGCAACTGAGTGAATCCGAGCATTTCAATGAACTTCTCACTAAATTTGAAACTTTCGGACTCGAAGTGATACTCCCATGCCCCAATGCCAGCCCCCTCCGTTGTTAACTGCAAACGGGTGATATGTTCTTCGAGCTCCTTTCGGAGACGGGCTCGTTCGGTAATATCTACCGCTACTCCCAGGTAACCAGTGAGCTTGCCAACGTCATCATGAATTGGAGTAACGTTAAGGAGCACAAGGAGCTTTGAGCCATCTTTTCGTATATAGGTCCATTCACAGATCGACTCCACACCCGTCTGCGCGGCTTCAGCGAAAACCTGAAATCCCGGTTTAACTTCCCTGCCGAGAACCTCTGAAAGTACCTTTGCCTTCTTCACTACCTCATGGACATCATGAAAACACTCTGGGGTTTTCTTTCCAACCATCTCCTCTGCTCGATAACCGAGCATTTTCTCAGCTGCTGGGTTAAAAGACGTTATGAGTCCGTTCGTATCTCCGGAAATCATGGCGTATCCGGCATTGTCGATTATCGCTCGCTGCATCGCAGAAAGCCCGCGAATCTCCTCCTCAGATCTCTTCTTTTCAGTAAGGTCAAAATTCGTCCCAACATGCCCAATGATTTTTCGCTCGGCGTCCAATACAGGCTTTGAGTTTGCTACTGTCCAACGGACGGAACCATCTTTATGAAGAAATCGAAATTCTACCTGGAAGGATTCGCCTCTAATTGCATACTCCTTCCAGTTTGCAAAAACATAGTCCCGATCCTCTGGATGGACAGCCTCTCGCCAACCATCACCAACCGCCTCTTCGAATTCTAAACCGCTCAACTTGCACCACGCTTGGTTCACATAAACACATCCACCGTCAGCATCGGTACGAAATATTCCAACTGGTGAAGTACGAGAAAGCTGAGCAAACCATTCTTCTCGCTCCCTCAATGCATCATTCGCTCGAGCAAGTCTATCCTTGCTCGTTAATGCCTTCTCTTTCGCTTGTTGAAGAAGAAAGAGGTAAATGGTCAACAGGTAGGTCGAAAACAAAAACACGGTAAGGAGTAAGGACGGTGTAGTGGTAATCTGATTTCTCAAATAGAACAATGTAGGTGTGAATTTTAATATCCAATGTGAGTTGCCAATCTGAAGGCGTGATTCATGAGAGAAAAGTTCGAAATCCTGCAACGTATCCAAAGGTAACTGAAAGTGCTCTGAGTTCTTTTTAAAAGTAAGGACTCGTTCCTTTCCACCTCCCTCATAGAACAACGAGGCATTGAGCCCTACGTCATCAAATCCCTGAAAGAGCTTCTCGAGCAAGTGAGACGTTCTAACAACACCGATCACAAATCCTTCAACCCGAGAGTCCTTAGCACTCTCAATTTCATCAGAAATTTCCGCCTTCACTACTGGAAGAATAAAGAGGACATCGGTCGGAGTGTCAGATTCTCTAGGGAGACGAAAGAGGGTGAAAGGGACAGTAACTCCAAGGCTATCTGTTTCGGCTGCATAATCCATCGCAACGGTACGCAACGGATCAGAGTAGTGGTCAAAACCAAATGCTCTACCATCCTGAATCCTCGGATAGGTGTAGGTGACCGGGAAATAGACTTCTGCGCCTCCTCTCGTAGTTAGGCGTCGTTCTCCATCCAGCTGCTGGAACGATCTCCCCGCTTTTGCCTTCAATGCTTCTTCAACACGGCTCCTCTCTAATGAGGAAATTCTTGGGGTCCAATCGACGGCCATCAACGTTCCACTTGAATCGATAAGAGGAGCGACAAAAGTCTGAAACTCCTCCTCGCTTACCTCATTCGATCCGAGATAGAAGAGCCGTATAGCATTAAGGACGCTCTCAGACAGGGCAAATTCATTCCGAATAATCTCCGCTCGAACCTGCGAATCATGAGATAGCGACTCTTTCTGAAGCTCAACATAGAGTGAAAGGATTCCTTGCCAAGCGATAACCGCAACCGCCACCCCAACAATCACCGGGAGAAAGAAGAGAAAAATTCGCCCTCGACTCAGCACCTCAATAATTCGAAGAGGAGAACGCGCAAGAATTGCTGCCGAAATCAAGAGGTGACAGATCGTTGTATGAAGCGCCATCCCAAGTAGAATCGTATGACCGTGAGAGGGACGTAGCTGGGCCACATACTCTATAAGAGCAGCTGAAGAAAGAGAGAGCGTTACTAACGCCAATGTTACCCACAAAAACTTCTCATTCTCCGAGTCCCCGCGAAGAATTCCTAAAAGGCTAAGACTCGAACAGATAAACGCTATCGATGTCGTAAGTGACATCCTTCCCGGATAGACAGTTCGGTCGGTTATACTCGGATCTACAAATAGAGTATCAAATCCGATATTGGTTTTCAGCAGATGCTCAATACAGGAAAGCATAGCGATAGAAAGACAGAGAACGATCGAAGAGATTACCAAGCTGCGATATCTCTCCATTCGAAGTATGAAGATGGAAGAGGATAGGAGCGCAAAGCAAAGTGCAGTATGAAACCGCATCGGAGCGAGTCCGGGAAGCATCTGTACGAGTGAACCAGATTCGATTACCCATCCGACCATGACGGCAAGAGAGCATACGAATACGCTCGCAGACAGAACTCTTGCTAGGTGTCGACTGGCTTTCGTCATGTCAAAGATTTCCCGAAATCTCTCTCTTAAAATTTCGGCTGGTTAGCTCCCAATCATAAGCACAAAGCGAGTAGGCGTGTTCTCTTGTCTACGAGTTTCACTGAGAACTCGGTCTTGAAGAGCCTCTTTACATACGAATATTTGCTACGTGTACTCGGCAATGAAGGTTATTGATCGCCTTGTACCTAAAATTGTATCAACTCGATCTGCGATTCAGATGCCGACACTGCAAATGCGATCTGATCTATATCGTTTACATGCGCCAAGAGGGTCGCTTTAGAGAGCGAGGGGCCTGACGGCATCTCAACTATTGCATCTGACCGAAACGCTTTATGGAATTGTTTCCCCTTCAACCCCTCCGTGGTAATGGCAATGGTATTTCGATATCTATTCTTTCCTTGAAATCGAATCTCTCGGCCAGCAAAGATGATTGCATCTGGCGTGATACTGATATCATTCACCCCGCCTCCCATCTGAAACTCTACCGGAAGTTCGGACCAATTCCCTTTTTCGGAATCAAAAACGAGCGCTCCAGATTGGCCGCAATGAGAGGATCGACCACTTCCACGTAAGAGAACAAGGTACTGGTCATAGGCTTTCATCCGGTGCGGTCGAGCCTCGAACTCATCATAAAACTCTCGCATCTTTTTCCACGCACCCCTACCTTCGTAGCGATAGAAGGTTCCTTCGTGATTAATTGCAAATAGTTGAGAGTTGGTGGACTCGATATCTAGTACAACTCCCTCAATAGCCCCGAGCGAGATCCACTCTGAACGAGAACCATCCCACTGAACGATCGGTGAAGAGTTTTTGTCGCTTTTACTGAACAAGGTAGCCAAAACAGTCGCCTCTAGCGCCAAAGTTGGACCGCCCTTGCAGGCATACTGCCAATTCTGATAAGCGGGGGAGAATCCAGCTACTACAGCACCATTGTGAACACAAAGCGTTCTGCACTCATAACTAGGGCTTTGGAATCGTTCAAAGGGAAGAGTTGTTGTTGTGTTTCGTCCAAGCACCTCCGCAACTCTTGGACTTTGCGCTGCATCAACAATCGATCCTGAGTCGCCAGAGTTTGGTACTTGTAGGGCAGCAAGCGAAGATGGCTTTGCGCTTAGAATTCTCGGCAAATCTGAACTCGTAGCTTCTCTATCAGAAAATGATAACAAACGGGCAAGCGTTTCACTGCCAGGTAGACGGAGATCGCTCGACGCTTGCAGCTTTTCAAGTCCACGGCCTCGGGAGGGAACAGGAGCTCCCATTTCAGGAACGATGCAGTAAGTTCCGCCGATTCCTCCCACAAAAAGGCCCGCATCACACCACACAGCGTCACTTATTCGTTCAAGTGGAATTGGAGAGTGTGTTGTTTTCCAGCCGAGATGATCACCCGAGGAAAGATCAAGCCATGCGACGTTGTGCGCAGGACTGTTCCCAAATCCACCGCGCCCCTCTATCGAATCAAACTTCCCGAGCGCAATAACGTGGTTATCAACCGTAAGGAGCTTTGCAATATGTCCATTGAATCGTCCCGGCAACAGGGTGGATCGCATCTCTCGGTGCTGCCTCTCGAAGCTCTGTCCGCGAAGATCATCGGGGAATCCACCCCCATGTTTGGAAGATAGTCTGTCATTCATGTTATCCCCTACCAAAACAACCCCCACAGAGTCGATCTTTCGCTCGTTTACCTTCCTAATCAAATTCTTGAAACAATCACTTGGGAGACAGAGGAAATGAGAACAATTTGAGGAGATTGTCCGTGTCAACAGAGGACTCGGTCTCGAATATGGGGCAAACACGGGCCTCCGGAAACGGCAAAGCCAATTAGGCTTTTACACTGTAGGTTGGCTAAAAACTTCGGGCTAGTGGCATGACCAATAAGTTTTTTCACTTCGCTCAAATCCTTTTTGGCCCTGCCACTAGCCGATTGATACTCCATGAACTCTGCGGATTCTGCGTTAGATTCATTCTTAAAATAAAACGCAGAGTGCGCAGAGGAACGCAGAGATTTTTTCGGCCAGTATCCGAGGGACCTTTAAACACCAAGCTTCGAGTGCACTATCGACACCATCTCAGCGAGAACCACTTCAATCGATCTTCCAGAATTTTCGATGAGCACCATATCATCACTGCGAATCGTTGGTGCCAAACCTCGCTCCTGATCTCGCCGATCGCGCTCATGAATCTCAATCTGCATCTGTTGCTCAAGCTCCCTCCGACGCTCTATCGAGATCTCTCCCTCCTGGGCGATGATCTGCTGTAGCCGTCTAGCAACCTTTGTATCTTCCTCCGTTTCTACCCAAAACTTCACGGGAGCTTCAGGGAATATAACGGTCCCCATATCTCGCCCCTCAGCAACAAGACCCTCAGAGGGGAAAGCTTCTCGCTGTGCCGATACGAGGGATTCTCGCACCTTTCGGTGAACCGCCACTTCAGAGGTTGCCTCCGAGACTTGGGGAGTATAAAGGAGATCAAAAACCTCTTCGCCATCGAGGTTGATTCGAGCGCTCCTATCATCAGCTAAAACGAGCGCTATCTGGTGCTCTGAGATAACTTTTGCAAGCTCGAATTCATCATCTCTCGGAATAGATTCCTTTAAGGCGAGATAACCGACCGTGCGATACAGCATTCCCGTGCTCATATGCACGAAGCCAAGCTCCTTAGCGAGAAGCTTTGACAGTGTAGTTTTGCCAGTTCCTGCTAAGCCATCAACAGTAACTACCGTTCGTTGGTCCGCCATACTCATAAACATAGAAAGTTTGCTTTAGGATTATGGCAGGAGGCCAGAGGGAAAACAAATACTGGCCGCAGCAAATAGCAAAGCCAATTAGGCTTTAACCACTGTAGGTTGTCCAAAAACAATGGGCTAACCGAACGATACTCCGTGAGCTCTGCGGACTCTGGGTTAGATTCATTCTTCAAATAAAACGCAGAGTCCGCAGAGGAACGCAGAGATTCTTTGAACAGCCTCCTATAAATCCGGGAATTCCATTGGTGGTCAGTATCACCTCTACCATTACTGTTCGAATTCCCTCTGAAACAGCTCTTGTCGCAAGTAAACAAATCGTGGAGCGAGCGGAGGAAGATTGGCAGCATCGTTGAAATCGGTGTCATAGTCCCAATCTCTAATAGGAGCGGTATAGCGATTCCCTCCATACTGCCATGCACCATTCACTTTCTGTGGCGTTCCAAGACTCACGAACGACCCGCGATATTGAAAGGTATCACCACTCCAATTT
>JAGRAT010000219.1 GCA_020434495.1 Bdellovibrionales bacterium
CACCGAAGATCCAAGAACGAAGGACAATCCCCTCGTCCTCGGCAAGCCAAAAATTCGATTTTATGCTGGAGCACCCTTAGTCGACTCGCAAGGTTTCGCACTTGGCACACTCTGTATCATAGACTTCTCACCTCGCTCAATGACAGAAGAAGAAGGGAGACGACTAGAGGTACTCGCGCGGCAGGTGTGTGTACAACTTGAGCTTCATCGTCGAATTCGACAAGCAGACGCTCTCATCCGAGAGATCGAAGAACAAAGGAAAGCTACAGAAGGAGCCCTACGAGCACGAAGCACTTTTCTTGCCAGTATGAGCCACGAAATCCGAACTCCCATCACTACTATTCTTGGACTTGTAGAGATTATTACACGGGATAACAAGACAGGGCCTTTTGATTCTCGTCAAGCAGCAGAGGCGATATTCGCCAACTCAAAGTATCTTCTTGAGTACATGAACTGCGTACTCGATCTTTCGAAAGCAGAATCGACAAACTTGCCAGTAGAAGCTGCTGAGGTTTCGATATTTCATATCCTTCAAGAAGTGCAAGGAGTACTTCTTCTGAAGGCAAAGGAGAAGGAATTAAACCTCTTTGTAAACTTTCGATATCCTCTCCCGGAAAGAATCTCGACGGACCCGAGCAAACTCAAACACATCCTCTTTCACCTCGTTTCTAATGCTATCAAGTCTAGCGTATCCGGAGATGTCACGACCGAAATCTGGCACAAGCGAGATACGAATGAACTCTTTGGAACAGTTCACGGCTCTGGACCGCCGCTCAGCAGTGAAGAGATGGAACAAATTAATGAGGAATCGGGCGAACTCGACGGGCTCGATTACAGACTTGCAACAACGAAGCAGATACTACACGAGTTGGGCGGAACACTACTCGCAGAACCCTCTCTGACTAGGGGAACGAAACTTACCTTCTCTATCCCACTCCTCCCAATAGCAGATATTCAGTTCGTTTCGGAAAATCCGAGCCTGAAGAAGCAGGAGAATGGCGATGAGATCCCGATCTCGTTACATGGCAAAGCACTCCTCGTGGAGGATGAAGCGATTAATCGAAAACTCGTGTCTCATATTCTGGAACGGATTGGATTGGAGGTCGACACCGCAGCAGATGGTGTCGAGGCTGTTGAAAAAGCGGAATCCACTCAATTCGATCTCATATTACTCGACATGCAGCTTCCAAAGTTGAATGGAGTATTAGCTGCGAAACAGATGAAGGAAAAGAACGTAACGGCCCCAATTATTGCCCTTACGGCAACGCAAAACGAGCAAGATTTCCAAGAGTTGCTTTATGCAGGTTGCGTAGAATACGTCCCAAAGCCCTTCGACAGACACACTTTGCTCTCTTGCTTGAAACGATACCTTCATCAACAAGGAGAAAGTAGCGCTCTCGGATTTGAGCTTGATTCTGGCTTAATTGGATCCGAGGGGTTTTCCGAGCTTATTCTAAACTACGTGAAAGGTCTTTCGGGAAGACTCGAGAGAATTCACACTGCTCTTGAACAGACCGATTGGGCAAAACTTCGCGAGGAGGCCCACAAATTGAACGCCGCAGGTCTATTTGGACTTCACCGGATATCAGATGTCTCCAAACTGTTAGAAGAACAAGCACTGCGGCATGAGGCCTTTTCATGCCGAGAACTCACCGATCGACTAGCAAATGAAATTTCGAGCGCAACTGAACATGTTCCAGAAGAGATCAAACGCCAAATCCAAGAACACAAAAGCAGCTAGCGAACCCACCCTACAACGCTGCCCCAGAGAAATTCTCGCTAGGATGTTTCTCTTGAGGGCAGCTATAGAGTGAATATTATTTCACGGTAATGGAGATCTTCTTCGAAAGAATTGGAGGGGTATGAGGAATGTGGAGATAATCTCCAAGCACTATCTGAATGGTATGCGGACCTTTCGGCAATGACAGCGTAGTCTCAGTTTGCCCACCTCCGAAGTGTTTAATGTTATCAGTAGCCGGAAGGGGGCGATCCAACGGGGGAAGGGTATCAACATCAATGAGGAGATGATGATGACCAGTCATCGGATTATCCGTACCAGCTGGAGCCACACCAAACCCTTTCAATCCAAAAGTTACGGTAAATGGGTCCGAAACCGTATCCCCATCCTTTGGAGAGATGATGTAAGCCTCAGCCCCTTCCGGAGCCGGCTGACTCTTGAACTCTGCAAATGCTGGAACAACGACGTTCAAGAACGAAACGGCAAAGAGAGAACAGAGAATTGAAATCTTTGGGATGCCTACATTTTTCTGATACATGCCTCACCTCTAAAATAATCAAGAGTTCTTATGGCGCCCTCTAGGACCCCATCCAATACGAAGAGCTTATCAGAATCAGATAAAAGAACCAGCGGAGGATATCTCAAATGGTCTTCCAGAGTAACGGTTGCGAAAACGAGCCTATTCAACAACCATATGAAGCCAGCATACTCCACAGGGTAAGAGAGTCTATTTTCCATGCTTAAGTTTTCATTCTCTCCTTGGCTTCGAGCTCTGTTAATCTTGGGACTGGCAACACTTGGGGGATATGCTTACTGGGCTCACTCCCCTCTCCCAGAGCGAGCTGATATTGTACCAACTCAATATCTTCGTCTCAAAAGAGATTTCATTGAGGGGGCGAGGTCCCAGTCTGGAGAAATCAATTCCTTCATCTTAAACAGTACTGGGCCGAATGGAGAGCAGCTCACCATTGATACCTTATGGATTGGAGAGAAGACCGCTGAAAAAATTTTTCTCCACATTTCCGGAACTCACGGGGTCGAAGGGTACGCCGGTTCTGCGATCCAGAGTGCACTTCTCCAGGAGAAGCTCGTAGCGCCCGACAACTCTGCGATAGTCTTCCTTCATGCGCTTAACCCATGGGGAATGGCTCACAAGAGACGAGTCAATGAATCAAACGTCGACCTCAACCGAAATTTCATCGGTGATAAGTCAAAATTTTCGGGGTCACCTCAAGGGTATCGCGACGCCGAGTGGTTTCTGAATCCAGAAGGGCTTCCTTCAAGAATGGATCTCTTCTTTCCAAATGCCATCTTCCTCATTGGTCGGTACGGGTTTGCGACTTTGAAACAGGCAATTGCTGGAGGGCAGTATGACTTTCCGCATGGCATTTACTACGGAGGTTCAAGGATGGAATCGAGCAATCGCTTCCTCAAACGTTTCCTCTTACAGAATTTCTCTAAAGTGAAGACTCTGATCGTAGTTGAGGTCCATACTGGTCTCGGCGAGTGGGGTAAAGACCTCCTCTTTTGGCCGCTCGATGCGGAACATCCAAAGACTCTACGCCTGTCAAAGTTGATCGATGAAAAGCTCGATAGTGATGATCCTCGTGATGGTGCTGGATTCAAAACTCCCGGCGATCTTCAAGGTGAAGCACCAAAACTCCTTCCAGATACTGACATCTACTGGATTGTGCAGGAGTTCGGCACGTACGGGCCGATTGCTACCCTTCGCGCGTTGATCAATGAAAACGCATATCAGCAATCTGCCGAACGCCCGGACACTTCTCACTGGTCCAAAGCAGAGCTCTTGGAAATTTTTACTCCTGGAAATGCCGAGTGGCAACAGATGGTCCTGGACAGAGGAATTGCTATCGGTAGAAAGGTTATCAAGAAACTTGCAGACCCTTTATGGCAAGGTGATCCCTCGCCAGAGGGATAAGAAGGCCAAAAGGTTGGTGCCTCTCAGAGGAAGTTCCCTACCTACTTCGCGGCAAGCTTCACGAAATCTCGCTCTGAAATAATTCCAACTAACTTTTCATTTTCGACAATCGGAATGGCTCCAATCGATTTATCAATCATACACTTCGCAACATCTGCAACAGAGGTCTCTGGAGACAACGTGACCACGTTTCGGCTCATGACCTCTTTTATCGGGACAAATTGACTCGCGGCAGCATTACTCAGATGCGCAAGGAGATCTCTAACGCTCACCATCCCTATGACTCCTTCATCTTCATCAACGACCGGCACATGCCTGACATGTTTCAGATCAGCTATGAGCTCTACCTGGTTAAATCCTCGATCCTGATCAACTGAGAAAACATCAGTCGACATTATATCCTTCGCTTGCATGTCGTTTTTCTCCTAATGCGCGATAAACGATTCCATCGCTGCATTCTAATCTCCCCACGGATTCAAGTTCAAGGAGAGTTTCGGCTAAACGATAATTCCCGAACTTCGTCCGCAGCTCTCGGTAATGTTTAGGACCCTGCTCAAGAAGGAAACGAAGTATCTGCTGGGCAAGAATACGATGAGAACTCCTCCCTGTTTCTCGAGCAGAAATCCCCAAGTGTTCATAAAACTCTTCGAACGAAGAGAGAAGAAACGCCCCACATTGCAACAATTGATGGTTCCCTCCATAGAGGGGGTCCTCAAGCATTCCGGGCGGAGTAAAGACATCAATTCCTGCTTCGGCGGCATGTCGAGCAGTCGAAAGCGCTCCGCTCTTTGCCGCGGCCTGCACTACAACCACAGCTCTAGAAAGCCCCGCGACTATCCGATTTCTCTCAAGAAATCTGTATGGCAGCGGTGCTTCCCCAGGGGGATATTCACTCACTATCAAGCTGTCACTTTCAAAAATGGCACGAGCAAGCTTCTCATGTGCGCGCGGGTAAATGTTGTCCAAGCCACACGGCATAACCGCAATCGTAGGAATTCCCAGAGTGTCTGGGCTCTCCAGCGCCGCCCAATGGCAAGCAGAATCAATACCGTATGCAAGACCACTAACAAGGGTAAACCCGTGTCCTCGAAGGTGACGAGAGAGTTCACGAGTATGAGCGACTCCACGAGCATCTCCCCTACGCGACCCAACTATTGCGACCGATCGAGAAGGAAATTCCTCTCTCCCCCTCCTGCCTCGCACATAAAGGATGAGAGGAGGAACGTCTAGCCGGAGCAGCTGAGTGGGATATCTCACACTAAAAATCGGAATGACCGCTATATCGAACTTTGAGCAGTTTTCAAGAATCTGCCTCTCTTTACTGAGATCGCCAAAACTCCCTGAGAAGAGCTCCAAATCCTCCTCAAAGGAACCATTCTGCAAGCGGCTTCGACGCAAAACCTGCTGCGCCCGGAGGCGTGACTGCCCCGCGAGACGGGATAAAGCTAGTAATTTCAATGTATTATTCTGCACACTCGGAATCCTTCGCACTTGTTCAAAGTCTCTCCTTCAATAATCGGAAAAACTAGCAAAGTTGTTCGGACAACCGGTCGATACTCAAGGGGAGTTGGCCGTTAGCGCTTTGTCAATTTCGGGAACAGATCGGGAAATGGAAGGACAATCATCGCTGCAGCTCATATTTAATGGGCCGAAAGACGAATCACCTGAGACGCTGCGCCGTTTAAAGGGCGTGTTCATCGCCGAGCTTGATTGTTCGATAGACGAAGTACGTCGCTTTCTCGAAGAGGCCCCACTCGTTATCTACTCGACCGAACAACAAACCGAACTCCAAAAGGTGCTTAAGATAGTGGAAGCTGCCGGCGGAATAGTAACTATCGCTGGGAACGCAAATCTCTCGGAAGCAGTTGAAGATTCCCCAGCCTCCCAACCAGCTGAGAGTTCCGAATCCGAACAGGGAGATTCGAAGGACGAAGGGGGAGACAACGGAGACGAGCTGGAGTTTACCTTTGACCTGGAGGATCTGGCAGAAGACGAAAAGAAGAGGACCTCCCCGAACAAAGTTTACCAGCTTGAGTTTGATCCAGATGAGTCATTCGGACCGGTGAAGGAAGATCGCGAGGAGCTTCCAGCTATCAATGGCTCGTTGGCTGGAGAGGCTACGGTCGAACCTGAATCGGAAACAGTGCACGATGATTCACTTGAATTCACACCAGAGACGGTGCAAGTCGAATCATCCCGTTCAGTCTCTGAGGCAGATATTATTCCCTCTCCCCCAAACG
>JAGRAT010000220.1 GCA_020434495.1 Bdellovibrionales bacterium
AGTACAACAAAACCAGCTGGGTGTTTTGGAGTGAAGGAATCAAGAGTGACGAGCATTGAAAACAATTCACAAAACGGGTGATGTGTCGCAGAGGACTAACACACAAAAGTAGCTATGAAATAAAGAGCTTTATACCGTATTCGATCTGCTTCGAGGTAAATGGCTTAGTGATGTAGTAGTCAGCTCCGTACTGGTATCCTTCGAGGATTTCCCCGTCTTGATCTTTTGCTGTAACCATAATGATTGGAAGTTCAGCGAACTCATCCATCTCTCGAATTTTCTCGAGAACTTCATAGCCGTTCATCACCGGCATCATGATGTCGAGCAATGCGAGGTCGATTTTTTTCCCTTTCACTCCCGCTACGGCTTCTGTGCCTGATCCGAAGGCAAGGAACTCATATCCGAGAGCTTCTAAGATGGCACATAGTGCGGCTCTGCTATCGTCGTCATCTTCGACCACTAAAATTACTGATTTCTCTGACACGCTAGTCTCCTGTGGTATCGCTCATTCTGGCAAAAAATTCTCAACAACGTAATCTCCTGATTGGTAACTAGTGAACGAGGAGTTACGCGGTTTCAAGCTTATCAATGTTGCTCGCTAAAATCGCGTTCTTTTCCCTCGTCGTCAAGGGAAAGTCCTACGGCAACAGCAAGATTCCATACTGCATCTACATACGGCTGGCTTCGATTATACTCGAAAATTGCACCTCTGAGCGATTCCTCGGAGAGGGGTTTTTCTCCGACGTGGTAACTGAGGAATTTGCCGATAGAGACAATGGCATCAGGATGCTGAAATAGAGATATCACGCCGTCGCTATTCCCATCCTGAGCAAATCGTTCAAAAGAGCTAGGGAGGAATTGAGGGTAGCCAAAAGCACCTGCCCGAGAGCCTTTTATGGAGAAGGGGCTAAATCCTCTTTCGTGAGCAATTCGAACGGCAGCTTCTACCTCCACTACAAAAAGTTCAAACAGATAGCGTCCTCTCGCTGCGACCTGTTCCAAGGTCACTTCTTCACCATCATCGAGAAGTCTTTTGTAATTTCTCTCAACGTTTTGTCGTGAACCAGCGTTTGCGAGCCGAGCGAGCTGTGGGAGTATTGAGTACGAGCCGGTGTAATGGCCGAGGTCGGTTTCAACAAGAAGAATTGCTGCGATGATCTCTCTTGGGATAAGAGACTGCTTTTCGGCCACGGTAAAGTATTTTGAGTGGGTCGAAAGATAGCTCTTCGTGCGGCTTACCTTTTTCGGGGCGAGGAAGTGAGCGTATATCCTTGAAGGCTCCTTCGGGTTTACTGCGAAGGGTACAAATGCAAACTTTGGCATAAGTTTGTTCAGGAAGATCGAACGAACTTCCTTCTCTTTCATCCCTCGTTGAGCGAGGTGGTAGGCGAGGAATCCCCATCCTTTCAGAGCGCTTTCATTGATTTCTTGCTCTCTGCTATCGGCGGATGTCGACGAAGGAAGTATGGCAAGAATTGCAGCAAGAATCAGGGGGAGAGTTCGAAGTAGAGAAGTGTGGAGGACAAGAACGTTGGTGAACATCATGCTGCGTGAATTAATTGAGAAAATACAATATCTGCCCCAAGAGATTTTCCTTTGAGCCTCGAGTCTGCTGTGACGACAGCTTCGTGGAAAGCGAGGAGTTTCTGAGGGCGAACTCGCTTTACGAGCCGCAGGTCTTTCTCCAATATCCATGGAGAGCCACCGATCCTTTGCGTCACTTCTCTTTCGCTCAGCCCTTTCTCTAGCAAGCTTCGAATGAGTAAGAGTCGCGCTGCTGATTTTCCAAGGAGATTCAAAATGAGAAATGCATTTTTCCCATTGTCGAGCAGCTCGTAGATGCTCTTTTCCGCGTGATGCGGGGGGGCGGTTAAGATCTGCTCTAAGAGCTTAAACTCGTTTGGGTCAGGATGGTGATTGAACAATGCCAAAACGTCTTCAGTCTTGGGAGGTCTGTCTGGGTCGCAGTACAGCTTTATATGCCGGATGAGCTGATCGACCTGATCAGCAGACTGTTCTGCGATTTCGACCAGAAGCGCAGCAACTTTACCGTGAATATCGACCCCCAGCGCGGCCCCGTGGGCGATGGTCCACGCCGAGAGTTCCTTTTCGGGAATCGGTTTTAGCTCAAGAAGGGCCTTTCGCTCCTTAAAGTATTTGCGAAGGCGACTGTTTGCTTTGAGTTGCGCTGCGTGAAGGAGTAGGGCATTTGAAGAGGGGTGATCGAGTTTTGCTTGGAGGAACGCATCTAACGTTCCCGCCTTCATTTCATCTGCATTGAGTAAACGGATAACCTGCTTTTCGGCAAAGAGCCCGGTGGAATACACCTCATCAACAACCGTTGAAACATCGCTCGGTTTGAGACTTTCACCAAAGAAGAGCGATTTTTGTGGGGAGTCGAAGCCAAGGCTTTCTAAGAGTCGTCGTTCCAAGTGTTCAATTCGAATGCGGTCTTGGGAAACGAGGAGGTAAGCGGGTTGGTTGCGGTCAATCTGCTTGAGAGCCTTATCGAGATTCGAGAGGTAGGGCATGCGATTGAGGTTAACCGGTGAGATAAAATAAGGCCATATCTCAGTAGGGGAGCATGGAGAGACATATGCCCACAAGATTTTACTTAATCTCCCTTTTGCTTGGGCTCGAACGTGACCACTCCCCCCTTATGACTACTGCTATGTAGACTTTTTTAGGACGGGAATGTCATACGGGCATCGCCCCATTAAGGGGCAGGAATCTTGGCGGAGCCAAGTTGCGGGGTGGAGAATTGGGCATCGCCCCATTAAGGGGCAGCAATCTTGGCGGAGCCAAGTTGCGGGGTGGAGAAAAAGAGTGCCCAGGGACAGAATCGAACTGCCGACACGAAGATTTTCAGTCTTCTGCTCTACCGACTGAGCTACCTGGGCATAAAACATCAAAAAGCCAAACGATTTTGTCTGGGACAGAATCACCCTGTTGCCCACGCAGCATGGCTGCGATGCCGACACGAAGATTTTCAGTCTTCTGCTCTACCGAGTGAGCTACTTGGGCTTAGCTTTAAGACAGGGTGAATTACCAAAGAGCTGGGCAAATGTCTATCCTTTGGCTAGTCAGCGGGGGGAAAGGGAGGCAATTACTGTTGGAAGGCCGCTCTATGTCGCTTCAGTGCGTTCTGAGAAGCAGAGGTTGGAGTTGGAGAATCGGTCAGCGAGAGATCTTCCTTTCATAAATTTGGGGATGAATCCAACTAGGGAGAGAACGCTCGTAAGCGGTAGGAGGAGGTGTCTAACGTAATATCTTGAAAAATCAGCTTTCTTTTTCCTATCTGGGCGGTAAAGGTCGCAGTTGACGAACTTCGAGCCAAAAGAGGAGCCAACGCTTAAATGGGCGATCAGCGGATAGAGGAAAAATGAGATCAGTGCTGCCGCAAGGACGTTACCTCCAACATAAATTGTGGCCATGCGGATAAATGGAGAGTGAGGGTTAAATAAAATATCGAGGAGCTGTTGGTTTTCGAGGTAACTAAACCCGAGACCGAGTACGATTCCAAGGCCAGCAACAAAGAGGATATCGTAGCTCCAGGCGAGGAATCTTATTGAGGAAGTTGCAAGCACATGAGGCTCGAGGAGTTCATCGGGTATCTCCTCTCCATTGGCGCCTGGTGCTTCCTTTAGGGTAAAGACAGGGGCCTTCATCGCTTCTTCTGCTTGCTTGAGCTGCTTTTCGGCTGCCGCGCTAATAACTTCTCGAGTAGTGCTCTGTAGCCCCGTTTCTTCGAATCTTTTGTCGATGGATTCGTCCACGAAAGACTCTATCGCGAGTTGAAAGAGGAGCTGAATTGTTTCCTTTGAATGTGAAGATAGCGTTGAGCTGGCATCGATCTCAAAAGAGTCCGGTGAGATGTTCTTAAGTTCATGAAATGCCGCATTGAACAGTTCGCGTGCTTCCTCTTTTGAGACGGTTGACTGAGCAGAAGGTGGAACCCCGACTTCGGGTGATGCTTCTTCATCTAGCTCATGTGGTTGCTCTTCGCTGGGAATTTCCTGGGAATCTTCCTCTGATGTTGTGCTTAAAAGTTCTGAATCTAAATGCTCGGTGAGATTTTCATCTTCTGCTTCGACTTCCTCTTGTTCGAACTCAACCTCGAACTCGTCAGGAGTCTCTGCTCTCTCATCCTCTTCAAGTGACTCCGGCTTGAGTCCAGATAGTTGCTCGACAGTTTCTCCGAATCCATTTTGCTCTACAGGTGCTTCATGATGAATGTTGGGGTATTCGTGCCCTGAGGGGGGGACCTCTAAGGATGCAGAAACTTGGAGAGCGAGACTCGGAAATCTCGGACTGCTTCCCGTTGAGGCTGACTTTGAAGGGAAAAAACGGAGATCTTCTGGGGCTTCTGATGGGAACTCTCCACCTCCCAACCAGCGGTCCATAGAATTGAGTTCTGCGGCATTGCATTCTACGGCACTGCATTCCGCTGTATTTGGTTCCACGGCGCTGGGTTCGGTAGCGATGACTTCCGCTATTTCGAGTGGTTCGTCCATCTCCGAAGAGTCTAGGGGGTCGAGCGGCGGGGATTCTGTTTCTATTTGTTCTTCGATAGCTATTGAATCGAAATGAACTTCTTCGATAGAAGTTGGTTCTGGTTCTGGTTCTGGTTCTGGTTCTGGTTCTGGTTCTGGTTCTGGTTCTGGTTCGCGCGTATCATCAAATGGAAAGGTCTCTTCCGATGCCGAATCTATTTCTGGTTCTATCTGTCGAAGCGTTGCTTCGGTAATAGGTTCGTCCTCAAGGAGAAACGGCTCTAAGCCCTCTTCTATCCCCCCGTCAGCTGTCTCCTCCTCGACGATCTCTTCAAAAGAGAACTCTTCCTCGTCCTCCTCGAGCTGAGGTTCTAAAGCAGCTCTCTCAATTTTATTGATATCCTCAATGGAAAAGGACTCATCCTCTTCACTCTCTGAAATTCCCCCTAGCAGATCGTTCTGAAGCTCAGCTTCATCATCAAAAATATCTTCAATTCGCTCAAGTGGAAGCGTATCCAGAGTCAGCTCTTCCTCGGTGGCCCCAGAGTCCTCTTCCTCGAGCTCTATTGGTGCTTCAGATAGTGGAGTTGCAAGTTTAAGCGAAGAAAGTTCTGCCGATTCGGGTTCTTGGAGCGGTTCCCCGGCTTTGTTGTATTCCTCTTGATCAACAAAGAGCTCTCGCAAGGTGTCAAATAGACTTCTTGGTTCAAAATTTCTCTTTCCTTGTGGGGCGTCGTCTCCCAATCGGGTAAGTAGCTCTTCGTAAGTTGTTTCCGGATAGCTAATGGGAATCCCAGCAGCGGACTTAAATTCGCGCAGATCCACTCGGCATTTTGGGCAGATATCCCTCAGGTCAGAGCAGGTAAATTGACATTCAGGACACTTCATTTTTTTGTTGTACTCTTGGCGTTACGCTTCGACGAGCAATTCTGTCGCTGCTGCTATCTCGCAACGTTATCTGACCTCTAGTCTTCAGAATATCTCGCCTGTGTCATTGCTATCGCAGCAATAGCAGCAGTTTCCGATCTTAGGACGTTCGTCCCTAAGCTCACAAGTTCAAACTGACTCTCACAGAGCTTCTGCTCTTCTTCGGGCGAAAAATCTCCCTCAGGACCGACGGCGAGAACCTGACCACGCTTCTGCAAAGAGATCTCTTGAATAGGGATGGCCGAAGAAGATAAGGAGCAACAGAATCTCTGGCCTGATTCGAAATTGAGGAGCTCTATGGCCTGCTCGATCTTCTGGCAGACGGTGATTCGAGGGACGTCTAGCCGCTTTGACTGTTTTGCGGCTGCTTCCGCTACCTGAGAATATTTTTCCGTTTTCGATTTTAAATCTCCGTCGCCTTTGAATTTCGAAATGCTTCGTGACATTTCGCAGAGGATGACATGTGCAACGCCAAGCTCAGTTGCCTTTTCT
>JAGRAT010000221.1 GCA_020434495.1 Bdellovibrionales bacterium
CGTTCCCATGGCAGCTCTCTTATTGGATTTAACAGATGAAGAATCAGAAGCTCTACTCGCTAGCTTGGATCTCACCATCACTCATGCTCTCAATGAAAAAACTCGCAGACTTGAAGAAGACATGAAATGGGGTGTACGCCTTATTGAGGGAGCAGAAAAATCAGTAAAACGTCTCGGATACATATCCGGCGTTCCGAATGATTTTGGACAACTCGCTTCTGAGGCATCGAAGAATATCAGAAAGCTTCTTCCTGAAGAGAGAGGGGAGAGATCCGCTGAAGCTTTACTCGAGAGCTGCACAAAGTTTCGAGAGATCTTCACTCCGGTTAGAGCATCCCTTGAAAGCATTCGAGATCACCTTCGAGGGGTAAATGTTCTCTCAGAAGAGCTTGAAAAAGTTGTAAAAGCGGTAAAAGACAAAGAACTATTCCCGGCCACTCTCCGCCCAGTCGAACAACTCATTCGTGAGGCAAAGCCATTTTTGGGCCCAAGCGGAATATCTGATCCCCTCGCAACAGTCTTGCTCGATTTCGAGAAACGGCAAAAGCCAGAGCGCACGATCATCGCGGATGTGCCGGAGGGAAGCGCATGAACCCTCACACCTCACCCGAAATTCATTGGAATCCCTCTGTCAGGAATGAGCACCTCCGAGTTTCGGAGGTCTTGGAACATGCCGCAGGACAGTGGCAAATAGGATCTGCTACCCAGTGGACTGACACCGAATCAGGCGGTATTCGGGTAGAACTCACCCCTTTCGATACCCCCTCTTCCGAAACGGTGAAAGGATTCGCTCGGCACATAGCCCTTCTGCTGGAAACTCAGGTAGAAGTTTATCCATCAAAAGTTTGCGATGAGCCGTCATCTTTTCCCCCGGTTCAAATTGAAGCCCCCGCTTTTCGATCAGAACTTCCAGCAAACTTTGATCATCCACTTCGAGGCAAACGGTTTTTAGATCTCCAACTCCTTCGGGACACTACTGGCGAAATCGAACGAGCATTTGATCTTAAAAGAGGTCCTGAGGTTGGCGCGGCGGCATTCGAAGCAGTACGAGGTCAAATTGCAAATGCTCTGGAAAAGACCGCTATTGAGAGTGTCATCTTTTCTCACAATGGCAGGGGGATAACAACTTCAATTTCGATACTCCGAGAGCACTTTCAAAAAGAAGATTTGCAGAAGTTCTTTGATGAACTCAGTGCCATTCAAAAGACACATGAGAACATTCCGATAACACTGCAAATCAATCACGATGATTCAAAATTTGATTTACTGTTAAAACATGCTCTTCATGACATACATGGACCACGCCAGATAGATATCAACCACTCAGAGAGAATCGTTTCTGTCATTACCTCTTTTGTACCACTCAGTGATGATGAACGAATACGTAAGTTCTTCAAAGAAAGTGGTTACCGTCTCCGATTTTATCAGGTTTCTTCGATTTCCGAGCTAGACGAACAAAAACGTGACTCGCTTGTCGCTATCGTTCCCCCAAGCTTAAACTCAGAGTCGCCTGATTTGTCTGCACCGGAATCCGTTCAGAGGATCAGCAGTCTCCTTCGAGCTGCCCCGATAAAGCCCGCAGTCTCTTTTCGAGACGATCATCTGTATGTACAGTTCGCATTACCAAGTCTCCCGGAGCGATTTGTAGAACGACTCTCCAAACAGATATCCGAAATCTCTGGGATTCCCGTTGCAACTTCCATTTTTACCACCCCTCTTGAGCAATGTAAGTCCGATCTCCCGATCGCTGAACTCTCAGAGCTTGTTCAGTATCTGGCCGAGCTACACCCGAAGAGAGAGCGCGTGGCTACCTCTGCCGGTAAAATCTCAATACATTACCACTCCACATCAGACGCGGAAGCAGCTGACAGAGAGGGAGAATTTCAAGATGTCATTGAAGCACTTAAATCCCTCGCGCCAGGTGTATCGGTAGATGTTGTTCGAAACACTGGTGACCGCTTCCGATTTGATGTTGTCGCAAGGGCGTGCAGAGAGGTGGGCTTTAGCGGCGAATGGGTGCTCTCACAAAAGCAGGATGACGAGCCCGTTGGCCTGTGGCTAAAAGACTCATCCTCACATAGGGAAGATGTTCTACCAAAAATTAAAGAGCTCACTGGCAAGGTTGCTTTCACACTACTCGAGAGAGAGCCAGAACATGGTGCATGTCTAGTCCTTTCATCACCACCGCGAGATAACGGAAAGTTTTTAGTAGATTTCTCCGAAGCAGAAGACATAGCAAAGGAGCTGACAAGAAAAGTTCCCGAATGCCTAAGGGTGAAAAATTGTCGGGTCGAAGGAAATAGCTTTATTCTCGAATCGCCTCTCGCCAAACCTCCAAAAGCACTTTTGCACCGCCTGGAGGAGCAGTTTGCAGAAGAGGGGGTTTATGTTCGTCTCCGGTATGGAAGCGAGACGGTCTCTTGGGAGAAGAGGGAGCCCGCAAAGCAAATAATTGCCCTCAGTATCCCTGAAGGCTTCCTCCTCCGTGGTATCAAAGAGGAACCAGGAGGCTTTGTTGTTCGGCTGAATTCACCAGAAAACTCTGAACGGGACTTGCGAGACTGGAAGCGAGAGCTCAGCGCCATAATGAACGCAAACTTAGATATACGATTTGATCGAAGATTGACCCGAAGCATATTGGAAGTAATGGGAAGTGCGCTGAATGCTAGTGGCGATATCGTGCGCTATCCAACAATCGCACGTCTAAAAGATCATGAATTCCCTGAAGCGCCGGTGTTCTCGAGAGGTCCTGCGACTGGATATATCGACGAGTCCCAATCGGGATTGGAAGTGCTCGCTGTTGACCCACGGTTTGCAAGAATACGAGAATCCGGGCTTTCAGCATTTCGTTTAGACGATGGACATCACATCGAAATTGGTCACCACGTCGTTGATCGAACGATCTGCGCTCCCTCCGGCGGAAAAGTAGAAGCGTTCGCGCTGGACCATCCCTTCGGGCTCTATGGAGAACGTTCAATTCGGCTTCCTTTTGATCCTCACTCAGCAGCAGAACACGGGAGCCTCAACCGAGGCACTGTTATCCCTGTTATTTCCACCTATGTCGTTATCGATCCAGAGACTGGAGAGTACGATTCACCCGAAGTTGAGTTAGAGCTCGTTCGTGTTCATGCGACACCACCGTACAGAAGGGTGAACGAATGGCTCCAAAAGGATAAATCCAAAATCCAGGAAACAACTATCGGTTTACTACTACAAGCGAAAGAGGCCCTCACTAGCAAGCGCATAGAGGAAGGCGCCTATGTAGGAATTGAAACAGATCCGGCAAGGGCCCTCGTTGAGGGTTTGTCGCTATTCTTCGATGAGCAGACAACTCGTTGGGTACAAAATCTCAATGAGAACGTACCTATCATTTACCGCTCCAGCGATATGCCAGATCTTCACAAACGGCAGCAGATCATCGAGGAGATCAGAAGAGTTGCAGGAGATCCAGTCCTTGGGGGAGATGTTAGTGATCCGGTTTCCTTTTTTCGCTTTATCCAGCTCGCACATAATTTCATACCACGCCCGGCAGTAATTGAACGAATCGTTTCGAATCATACTGGACGAGGAAAGTTTTCCGCTGATGAAATACGAGAAGGCGGGGTAATGAATAGTCACGCTCGCTTTAACGCTCCTTGGCGCAAGATTGATGCCTTTCTCAATCAAGCAAATCTTGTTGCGGTACTACAGAAGACCCCTCCGCCATTTTCACGTGAGGCGCTCGACCATCACGCACAACGGCTAACCTTCGACACCGCACGTGATGAACTGAAGTATCAGACAAACACCTTGAATCACTATGACACCGCGTTGGCACACGGAAGAGTGAAAGATTCGGTTGTTACTGCGTATGTCATTCAGCCTTCAGGAGCCGAGCAAATCTCCGGGGCCGGCTCTGCGATCGCCGGCATGATCTACATTCCCGAGTTGGATTCGATGGGAAGACTCAACTACACCTCATCAAAGAAACTGCGCCCTCTCGACAGGGTGGAGGTAAAGTTGAAAGGTTACCGTCCAAGCCAACGGCTAGGCGAATTCGAACTCGCCTAGAGCGTTCACCTCAATGAATGCCCCATCGAGTGTTATTGCCTTTAATGAGAAGTTCTCCCCCAGTCAAAGCACCCAGTCAAAGCAGACAAAAAGCGAGCCTCCAAAAAGGGCCGTTCTCTCTACTTTCTAAATCCGCTATCGCCCAAACACCCTTCCTTCCCCATAGGTCGAGTGACCACTGTTATCTGTGACAATTTTTCATTCAGCCAGCTATCGCTTTGCTTATCGCCAAGACCGTTTAGCACCGTGAGAATGTAACCATAGTCATCACGTTCCCCAAAAAAGTTTGAGCAATTCGCACCGGGCAATCTCCCGGCAAGACAGGGGTCATTGTAAAAAGTAACGATATATTCGAACGGGGCCAGCTTAAAGGAATCGCTATCCTCCCGCTTAATGTAAGAGAGACAAAACTTTAAGTTGGTAGTTACCTTTCCTTTTTTATTTCTCTGCACCTTTAGCGGTACATACAGCACATTGTAATTTCTATCCGAAAAATCATTTGGGGCCGGAAAGACAAAAAGAGTTTCAATATTCCCCGCACCAGTGAAGTCAATTCGAGACTCTTCACAATCGATGATGAGATCTCTCAACTGCTCTATCTTTTTCAACTGAGCATTGTAGCTTTTTATTAATGCTTTGACCTTCTCGATATTCGGGTTCCGAATCTTGATAAGCTTACTGAAGAGCCTGCTGGACCCTCCATTCGTTTTTACGTAATTCTTTGCCGCTTTCAATTTCTGGCGTAATCGTACTGCCTTTTTCGCCAATATTTTTTTCTGCTCGTCGGGATCTCCAATATCTACGTTTCCGCCCCCAGTATGAACACCAAGCTCGGCTGGACCGCTTGGGAACTGGATACAATACAAACCGTCACCCAAAGAATAGTAATTCTGAGCATGCACGGGGGTGATAAAGGCACACGACAAAAGAAGGACCAATGCTAATTGAATAAGGTGGGGCGACGGCATTCGGCATCTCATGGTTTTAATTCCTTAGAAAAAAGCTATTCTCCGCACAAAGGAACTGTAACTTCTCGAAGCCAAAAGATCTAACTACCTTATCCTACGCTACGTGTTGATAGGCTTCCTCCAAGGAAACCTGCAATACAGAAGAAGCGCCTGGCTTTTGCATCGTAACTCCAACCAGGCGATCTGCAGCTGTCATGGACGCCTTGTTGTGAGTGATTAACAGGAACTGCGTATGCACGCTCATCTCCTTCACCAACGATAGGAATCGCACAAGATTCGCTTCATCAAGGGGAGCATCAACTTCATCAAGCACACAAAGAGGACTTGGACGCACGAGAAAAAGACTAACGATGAGTGCGGTCGCGCAAAGAGCCTTTTCTCCACCCGAAAGAAGGTCAAGAGACTTTGGCTTCTTTCCAGGCGGTCTAACAATGATTGCCACACCTGATTCGAGTGGATCGTCAGCGTTAATTAGGGTGAGATCAGCGCTACCCCCTCCAAAGAGTCGAGGCATAAGCTTTGTAAAGTGCCCCTTCACCTCTTCAAAGGTGGCAATAAAGCGTGTAACGCTCTGCTCTCTGAGCAGCTTAACCGTCTTTCGAAGAGCTGCTGAGGCATGCTCGAGATCCTCTTTCTGTGCCTTCAACTCTTCAAGACGTTGAGACTCCTCTTCAAATCGCTCAATAGAGGAAGCATCTACCTCGCCTTCACGTAGGAGCTGACCACGAATCTGAGAGACTCGCCCCTCGAGACCTCCGAAGTCCTCATCAGAAAGAGCTTCGAGTTCCGCAATCTGCGTCTCGTCAATATTAAATCTCTCTCGATACTCCTCTGGAAGTCTTTCCTTCACAGACTCATGAAGGTGCTCCTCCTCCATATTTGCCCGTTCAACT
>JAGRAT010000222.1 GCA_020434495.1 Bdellovibrionales bacterium
CAGGATGAACAGCACTGGAAGAATTATTAGACACCTTTTCATTAGCCTCTCCTTAGAGAGTGTTATGGTCGGCTCGCTTGAAGATATGTCCCGATTAGAGGAGTCTCCTCGGATTATGGATTTTTATTGTTGAATATCAGTATGTTAACTATTCTTGGGCATGTCTTTCTCATTGTTCTGCGTATGAGCCAGAGTTTCTTTTTTAACTCTGCTATTTCTCACGCAGCGATTCTCGCCCTCCCACATCTAATTCAGTAGGCGAAAAGGGTACCTTTTGCGTACTCGAGGTTTGATACTGAGGGGCAGGTTTTAGCCGTTTAAGGAAACTTCTCGATAATGATTCGTACAGTCTGGCGCATACTCCCGATGGCAGCGGTCCTCGCCGTTGCGGCAGCCCCAGTGTTGTGGCTTGCGCTATTTGCGAATGAATCTCCAAATCAAATTGTTCGAACGATTGTTATCTTTAACGCGATCGGTTGGGCCATGGTGTTGCTGAGCCTTTTGCGATCCCACCTTACAGAGCAACGAATGCGAAAATTCGCACTACGTGCCGGAATTTTTCCCAAGGATGCAAAGAAAGGCGACTTCCTCTCTATTTTGTTAAGAGATATCTCAAGGAGAGAGCGTGCGCTATCCATGCCGCACCTTGAAAAGCGCATCCACTCTCGTGAGGAGCTTGCAAGCGCATTGGAGGAAGTTGTCAGCACCGCTTACGAGCTATTAAAGGCCGAATCTGCTGAGCTGGCCCTCTATGACCAAGAATCGGGTATGTATCACTCTGCCTTCATTAAAGGGCGACCGTTCCAGACGAGTGCCCAGGCGATGCTGTCCGGTGCCGTTAAGCGGGAAGATTTTGAGCAGCGCTCTGATGTGCTTATTCATCCGATAACCTTTGCAGGAAATATCCTCGGTACACTAAGAATTGGGCTATCGCTTGGGCAGTATCCGGATGGGAGCGATCGCAAGGTATTGACCCTCCTTGCGGCGCAAGCTGCTCTCGCCCTTACGAACGCGCAGTACACCGAACAACTCCTACGGCTAAAATCGGCTTCGGAAGAATCCCTGAGAGCCAAAACCGGATTCCTCGCAAATCTGAGCCACGAACTTCGTGCGCCACTTGGGATTATCTTGAACGGTGTTGAGGTGGTACTGGATGGATTGTGCGGAACGGTTTCTCCTGAGCAAGAGGAAACGCTTGGAATGATCAAGCAAAACGGAGAGCACCTTCTTGATCTCGTGAATGATGTACTTGATTACGCCAAGATTGAGTCTGGGAAATTGCAGCTAAAAACCGAGGAGATCAATGTTCAAGAGACTCTGAAGGATCTCCAGGGAGTCGTGCGTAAACAAGCTGAAGAGAAAGGTCACAAACTCACGCTGCGTGGACAGACCGATATGCTTGCTATCGCTTGCGACAAGAGACATTTTCGTCAAATTCTTCTTAATCTCCTGACCAATGCCATAAAGTATACACCGGAAGAGGGGAGTATCGAATTGTGGTGTGATCGCGCGCCAGGTGGTCGTATCGCTATCCATGTAAAAGATAACGGTATCGGGATCGCTCATCAGAACCACGCAAAGGTCTTCGAGGCGTTTGAACGGGTCGAGCATAGCTATGCCCTTAGCCAAGGAGGAACTGGACTTGGAATGCCTCTCACCAAGAAGCTTGTTGAGCGTAACGGCGGACGAATTGATTTTACCTCTGAACTCGACAAAGGATCACACTTCTGGGTTAGCTTCCAGGCGATTTCCTCCGCCGGTTTGCTTCATGAAGAGGTCAAGACTCCAACGGACCTTCCAGACGGAGATGGTGCTCGAGTGCTCCTCGTTACCGCTGACCGTGGAGATGGGCCGGTGCTTGAGCGGTACCTTCAATCGAGGAATTTCAATGTCGCTACTGCAAGTAGTGATGAGCAGATCCTCGAACTTCTTGGAACCACAAAGATCGAATTGCTCGTGTTTGAAAGTTCACATCTGAAAGAGTGGATTGGAGAGCTCTTAGAGAAGATCCAGGGGGACGATATCGTTGCGAATAAAATTCCGGTGTTAATGCTGACCAGCAGAGCCTTTTCCTTTGATGTTGAGGAATTTTTGCGGCTAGGGGTTGACCGATGTCTTATCAAGCCGGTTCAGCTCATCGAGGTTGCTCGTACCGCGAAGCAGCTCATCGAGCGAAAGTACACTGGAGATATTATTGATAGTGAAGATGTGACCTCTACAAAAGCCGATGAGGATAGAAGACTCTCTGTCGGAGCGAGAAAGCTTGTTGGGGTGGATGATCTCTTGCATTGATCTATTAGCGAATAGGGATCAAACACCGTAGAGAAATCGATTGCCTAGCCGTCGATTCCACCGGTGTTTGCTCCGTTATCGCCGTACCAAAACTAGACTACAACGTCGAGCCCCTGCGTGCTCGATACATCATTTGAGGATTGTCCCGCAACGTTTGGCAGGGAGACTTCCTCATGCTGTTCATCAAAATTGCGCTGTTCGCGCTTTTGCTGGTGAGACTCCTTATCGCGATGGACGATCTGCGAGAGTCTTGAATTTCGAGACTGTCGTCTCTCTTTCACCGATTTGTCATAGGCCGCGATTGGATCGCGAATAGTTTCTATCTTCATTTTGCCCTCCGTGGCGGTTCTCTTTGCTCGCATCCTTTGCAAGCGGGAGCTAAAAAATTAGCTCTTAAGTTACATATCGACGATCTAGGAGAATAACTTAAATAGGAAGTGGAAAAGTGCTCTAACTATCTGAAATTGCGATGTTCTTTTGGAGCATGCTGGAAGTGGTGAAAGTTAAATGCTTTCGAAGAATTGTGCGCATCGTAATTAAGATGGAAGAGCAATCCGACGATATTCCAGTCAGTTACCAAATGAAGCTCTATTGAGGTATCAGAGGAATGAGAAAAGACGAGAAGAACACAGCGATATACGTAGCCAATGAGGAATACGTCCCGTGGGATCCAGTAGAGCCAGAAAGAAACCTGTTGAGAGCGATTCTTATGTCTGCTCTGAATGATATTCAGAAAGGCGGTGTGCTTGAAGATGATGCTATGAGCTTCTTTCTAAGCGAAGAAGAGGACTACGTGTTTTCTTTCAAAGCGATTTGCGATTTTTTGGAGCTCGATCCGCAACAGGTTCTCATTCTTACCGGTTTGTTTGAGCGAGACGGGTCGCCCTCTCTTTCCTATCGGGACAGGAAATCGTACCCTGTGAAGTTCGTGTAACGAACTCTATCCTTATTCTCCTATGGAATTACAAACCCGATTCGAACGGGGTGAAGATGATTATTCCCCGCTGCATCTTTTTGTTCACGGGAAAGCGGGAAATCTGGATATCATGCGTATCTTCACCCGAGTCATCCCGACCACTGCCCACAAGCTCTTTGTAGAGGCTCCTTACCCTGATAAGCGAGGAGGTTTTAGTTGGTGGGATACTGACACGGAAGTGTTCCCAAAGGAACAATTCGAACAGGCGCAAACTGCACTTGTTGAGACGATTGTCAGATTTAGGGATCAGGAAAGATTGAATGCTCTTCCGATAGCTGCGCTTGGATTTTCTCAGGGTTCAGGAATATTAACCTCTCTCCAGCTCGGTGGGCGATACCAATTCGAGAAGATCGCTATTCTCGCTGGTTTTGTGAAATGGCCAGAGGGCGATCCTGTAGTGACCCCTAAGACGAAGTTCTTTTGGGGGCATGGAGAGCAAGATGAGGTAGTTTCGATAGCGCGAGCGGAGCGGGATGTGAGACGACTTCTTGAGCTCGGATATCAGGTCGATTTTGTGAAAGACCCCGTGGGACATAAGGTTGGCAGTTCAGCCATGCGATCGCTGAAGTCTTTTTTTGAGACCGTCGATTACTAGAGCCTGAACTCGTGTGGCTCGGAGAGCAAAATAGAGGGAAGTAAGTGCAGCTTTAGGAGGCAGGCACCAGTAAACCGGGCGCCAGTCCGGCTGGAACTTGTTCTTAAATGAAAAAAGAGAGCTCGCACTGTAGCTTGGATGCAACGCAAAAATTCCTACACGAGTAGCGATCGAGCTTGCAGCATAAGAGAGGGGGGAGCTTGCAAAGGATTCGCCTGAGCCGATGCATGGCACCTCTCCGAGACTAAGACTCGTGGCTCCCAGCGTTTTGAGATCTGATATTACCTGCAGAAGCACCGCTTCAACCGCACCAATAGGTGCATTTGGTGTTCTTTTCAAAAGTTCCAGATGATAGTGGTGCTCCGCTTTTTGAGAGAGGGAGATGAACACAAGAGCAGAGTTCTCTTGGAAGTAACCAGCCGAGAGATGTCTGGCGCTTGGGATCGTACGAAAGAGTCCTCGCAGTCTGACCGAAGAACGGAACTTATAGCTCGAGGACGAAAAGGAGGGAGTTCTCATTACCCTTCCTTTTCGTAGCGCTCGTCTTGAAAGAGCTCTCAATGAGGGAGAGGGGGAGAAAGTGTCTGGAGAGAGAATCGCTTCACTACCGAAGGAGAGAGACTCATAGCCGAGGCTCTCGTGAAGAGCTTGAGCAAGCCGCTTGGGGACACCTCGAATCAGGGGTTGAAGGGGGGTAAGGGACTCAATCGTCTTTGAAAGGAACTGTTTCGGGGCTAGGACCCCATGTCTTGCGTATGGGGCAAACACTCTTCCATTCGGCAATAGAACGGTATGCAGCCGAGGAGAGGAGGTTTGGCCCTCTGAGTATGTCCAGGTGGACGGAACAAGCTCAAGGATGTCGTTCATTCGTAGCAATTCGTTCAGCGAATCCGTTGAAACACTTCGGTTATTGTACTTTCTTGGTATGATGAGGAAAACTATACTCCTTCGTTTTGGTGAATAGTATGAGCAGCTCTAAACCCCTATCTATTGCAGTTCTCGGAGCTGGTCGAGTCGGTGCCGTGATTGCGGCAGAGCTCGCAAGCGATAAAAATCCGTTCCAAGTCTCCGTCGCTGATGTCTCTGAGCGAGCGCTCAGTAATCCGATCCTCTCTCTCGTCGCGGATAAGATACTGCTGAAAGGGGATGATTCGTCTATTCTTGAAAGCTGCATTGAGCGGCATGATCTCGTCCTTAACTGTGTTCCTGGATTCATCGGATACAAAACGTTAGAGCAGATTATTCGTCTTAAAAGACCGTGTATCGATATCTCCTTTTTTCCTGAACGTCACGAGCCACTTGACGAACTTGCCAAACAGTTTGGAGTTGAAGCCTGGTTCGATATGGGGCTTGCTCCAGGAATGAGCAGTATTGTTGCCCGGAAGCTTGCTGACTATGGGACGGAGAAAGGGACTCAATGTCAGGATCTTGATATTTTTGTTGGCGGATTGCCGGTTGAACGTACGTTCCCTCTGCAGTACAAGGCCGTGTTTTCTCCATCTGACGTGATTGATGAATACTTGCGTCCCTCTCGCATAAAGCGAGGAGGTGAGACCGTCGTTGTTGCTCCGCTAACAGAACCGGAGTATTTAGAGTTCGAGGGGGTTGGTACTATCGAGGCGTTTATCACCGACGGTCTCCGTTCCCTTGTTGAGTTTCTTGATGTCCCAAATATGCGCGAGATGACTCTCCGATACCCGGGACACAAAGAGGTGATGTGGACGCTTCGCGAGCTTGGATTTTTTGATCGGAATGAGGTGATGACCCGTGATGGGATTTCGGCTTCTCCCCTTGCCGTAACGGAGGCGATTCTTGGAAAAAGCTGGAATCTTGGTGAGAAAGAGATAGATCGCACCCTGTTTCTTACAAGAGCACGATATTCGAATGGTGAAACCAAAGAAGTCCGTATGCTCGACGAAAAGGACTTACATACCGGATACAGCTCAATGGCTCGAACTACCGGTTTTGTTGCAGTGGCTGTAGCTGAGTTCTTTTGTCGTCAGATGAAGATTTTGGGTCCAGGAGTATATGCTCCCGAGCGATTACC
>JAGRAT010000223.1 GCA_020434495.1 Bdellovibrionales bacterium
CATGACGTTTTCCTTTACCGTCTTCGACTCATCAAGTCTCGGCTCCTGCGATAGGTATCCAAAGGTCACTCCGGGAAGAAACTCGGCCTCTCCGGTGAACTCTTTGTCTTCCCCGGCAATGATGCGGAGCAAAGTTGATTTTCCAGCCCCGTTCAGTCCAAGCACCCCTATCTTCGCACCGTAGTAGAACGAGAGGTTAATATTCTCGAGAATTGTTCGATCCGGTTTGTATACTTTTGAAACTCGAGATAGCTGAAAGACGTATTTCTGATTCATCGCTGATTTTTACCCATTCCTCATGTCGTTAAAATTATCCCCTAGAGACTCTCTCTACCTGCGCCCGGGTAATTAGCCAGTCGCCGCCTTGAGCCGCAAAGAGCAGATGTAATCTTAGCTCCTCCAGATACATAACATCTTCTCCGGGCTTATCACCATAAACTCTCAGAATAGAATCAAGCTCAACCCCACTATCAACTTTGCGATAGTTCTCTGCTACGATCTCCGGAAATATCTCCCGAGAGACTCGGTACGCGGCTATAAGATACCGCTCTATGCTCTTACGACTTACCTGTTGCGTTCCGGTACCTCCATTGCCTTCAGCATCCGAGACCAACTCTCCGATAACCCCCTCGTCAAAGTAGGTGGCGACCTTCTTTGCCTTAAAGAGACGTTCCAGAGGGGGAGTATCATCCTCTATAGAGGCTTCCGAGAGAAGTTCTCGAAACGTACGCCGCACTTCAGAGAACTCATCTTCCGAAGAGAGCGAGACGAAAAGCCCCGCTCCAGCAAAAAGCAAAAGAGACACGAGGATGATTTTAAAACGATTCGCCACGAGCAAGTCTCAAAAGGTATTTGCCGTACTCTGTCTTCTCCATCGGCTTCGCCAACTTTTCAAGTTGAGTTGCATCGATGTAACCACGACGAAATACGACCTCCTCAATCGCACCCACTAACATCCCCTGTCGTTCCTCGATCGCCTGGACGAAGAGGGAAGCCTGTAATAGGGACTCGTGTGTTCCGGTGTCCAACCAGGCAACGCCGCGACCAATCTTTTCAACATAAAGCTGTGATCGCTCGAGGTATACCGTATTAAGATCTGTAATCTCGAGCTCACCTCGGGCAGACGGTTTGAGCTCTTTCGCGATGCCCACAACCTGATCGTCATAGAAGTAAATACCGGTAACAGCAAATGGAGACTTTGGTGATTTTGGCTTCTCAACGAGCTTTGAGGGTTTGCCATCAGAGTCGAACTCCACTACGCCATAACGTTCCGGATCGGCAACCTGGTATCCAAAAACAGTAGCACCATCGGAGCGGAGGGCGGCTGCTTCAAACTGGCGGGGGAGATCATGTCCATAGAAAACGTTATCCCCTAAGGCAAGGGCTGCGCCTGCACCGTTGAGAAACTCCTCCCCGATGATAAAGGCCTGAGCAAGTCCCTCGGGCTTTGGCTGAATAGCATAGGAGATCGATATTCCAAGTTCCGAGCCATCTCCAAGGAGTCTCTGAAATGAGGACTGATCTTCCGGCGTGGTAATAATGAGGATCTCTTTCAGTCCGGCAAAGAGCAGGCTCGAAAGCGGATAATACACCATCGGCTTGTTGTAGATGCTCAGCAGCTGTTTGCTCACTCCCTTCGTTGCCGGAAACAAGCGGGTACCGCTCCCCCCGGCGAGAATGATTCCTTTTTTGGTCGTTTGGTTCGACATACTCATATCGCTATCTTCCCAAAGGTTATGATTTTCCAAACAGGACGACTTCCCCTTCCAGTACCGTATCTGGCAAAATTTTCTGCTGTTGCGTACCCGCATTTTTCACCAGAACCTCCCCCCGACACACCGCATGCGAGCCAAATTGCACATCGCCCTCAATGGTCAATGAGGTAGCATTACGTAGCTGCGGAATTCCGTCTGGAAACCGTGCCTCAAAGTCATCAATCTTGCCATAAAAACGAGGATCGAGGGTAATGGGAATTGCCTCCTTATCCAGCACCGACCGCAACTGAAAGTCCTCTGATAGAGTAAAAAGATCAGATCGAATACGCATGAGATCTTCGGTCGTCTTTACGGGGGCAAACCTCGAACGTGGCACCAATACGGCTTCGGCACCTGGAAAGAGATGTATGGCAGACCCCATTGCCGTTTCAAGTTGCAAGACTCGCTGAGAACTCGGCTCTCGAGGATTTAACGGTTTCTCGTTCCGAATGACCGGCAGAGGCAATACCTGCCCGTGCTCTTCTAGTAGCGCATCAAGAGCACGCAAATTCAACCAAAGCGAATTCGTATTGAACGAGGTGTACTTGCGATAATCTTGAAAATCTTCTTCATCACCAGGGGCAACTTGAGCCCGCTCTCGGAGGATAAGTTGACCATCTTTCGTCCGAGCAAGATGCCCCCCCTTTCGATCACTAACGGTCCGCTCGGCCACTTCCATAAGAAAAGGAATGTTCTTTTCTGACAGATAGCCAAGAAGTGGAAGAGAAATTGTGGCACCGAGATTGTCTGAGTTGGAAACAAAGAGATACTCGAATCCAAGTGAAAGTGCCTTCTTGAGGACACCGCTAGAAATTAACACTGGATAGAGATCTCCGTGTCCTGGTGGGCACCACTCTAATTCCGGATCTTCCGCACACTGCGCCGGAAGAAAAGTTTGCGAGTCAATTTTAGGAACTTGGTGCTGCAACATACTGAGCGGCAAAGTTGAGCCATTAAAATCCGGCTTAAGAACATCAAGGGTATCTCGCTCAGTGCGAAAACTATTCATACAGAGAAACGGAAGGGAGGCACCACTCCTCTTTCTCTCCCACTTCACCTGCTCAATCATTATGTCCAGAAAGGAATATCCATCTCGAACCGAGAGGAGACTTTTCGCTTTCTCAAGCCCCATGCTCGTTCCAAGCCCACCGTTAAGCTTGCAAACAACCAATCCTGCGAGCGCATCACTCCCAGCTTTTTCGAATTGCGAAAGCTCTTCAAGTCGCGTCGGGTTCAGCACTGGTTCAATTTCGGCACTCGAAATGAACGCGGACTTCCCACTGCTCACGTACTCCACCTGCTGCAGAAAAGTTCTTTCGATAATCTCCGGCTGGCCGGACTTTTGGAAAGCGGTCCGTATCTGAGTTCTTATCTCTTCAAGCATAACTTCAGTAGAACGATCTACAACACTCTATTACAACCTACTTCGCTTATTTGGATTCCAAGATTGCCATTCATCTCGTTGAATATCTTTCTCCTGCTGGAACTCGGTAATATCTCCATGCTCGGTCCCCAGTCGTATTCGAGCACGAGAAATTTCAAATCCGGGAGAATCGATCTGCATAGGAGTGAGCAAGAGTTTGGACGGGCTCATCGGAACAATATAAATCCAACCACCCTCCCCAGCAGTAGTGAGCACCGCTTCGTAGGGTCCCAGGCGGCAAACCGCAGAATCTGTAATAGGAAGCATTCGGACCGGAACCGGCCGAGAATATTGGTCCGGCTTGTCGGCCAATAGACAAAGCTGCGGTTCATTATTCTCTAGGTGAATGTAAGCGAGAAGCATCGGGTCATCCCCCTTCTATTTATAGTTTGCGCCCAGAGCATCCACTATAACTATCTGTTTTTACAGCAAGTTAAAAAAATCTAGGGAAAAGCACCACTAAAGGACGGTCTAAGCTCAAGAATCCTACCCTCTCCTGCCGAAGAGTTCCATTGGTATTACTGGAAGAGAGGCCCGCCGCCAACAAAGACATTGGAGAAAAAAGGGAGAGTTATGCAGACATCTTCATCCGCCGGAGCGCAAGATTCAGCTCAAGTTTGGAAACAAGCAAAGAAAACTGCCGAATCGCTTGGCTACGTCCCGGCCTCGTTCAGTATTGCTGTAAGAACTCTAATTCAAGATCAAAATGAATTCGATGCTTCACTACGACCAGTAACAAAGTATCAAGTTGCACGACTCCTAAAGACGCCGACATTTAAGGCGATGCTCTACTACGGAACTCAAGATCTCCGTAGCGGGTACATAGCAGATCAAGACAATCTCACCGTCGGTAGCATGATGGATCTCTTTGAACCACTTGATCTTGCGGCCATGATCGCTTGCTTCGTGTACTACAGAAAAGCCAAGAAATTACTGAACGACACTCAGTGGGAATACATCAAAGAGCAAATTGACCAGGACTCCCAGATTGGAGCCCAAATTGGTGTATCCATTCCAACTCTTGGGATAGCAACCGGACTCATAACCGGAACCCTGCTCCAAGCAGGACTCGCTGCGCTCATTAAGTCCAATGAAAAAGCATTTAAGGAGTACCGACGCTATTTAAACGGCGAAGGCCTACCATATGACTTCAAGAAGGAAGAAGAGCTTTTTGGCTGCTCTAGTGAACAGGTTGGGGTTTTTACCCTTTCTAAAATGGGATTCGGAGTTGATATCGGACAGGCATTCACTGTTGCCTTCGATCTGAAGAGAGACATCTCGACCATAAAAGAACCTCTGCAACTTAAGATGAGGCTCTCCCGTCTCTGGATAGATACTTTGAAAGCCGGTAATGACCAACCGACCAAAAGATTTCCAGGAGAATTCTATCCCGTGCAAACCGAACGTGATCGTTTGAACGCTGAAGTAAAGAAGATCATGGGAGGGAAATTCCCGTGGCTTGGACGTCGAAAGGACGATATCTCAGAAGAGAAGACTCCGCTCCTCTTTAAGAAGATGGCCGCTAGTGATGAAGTTCCTGAGGATCTCGCTGACATCTTCTCAGTTGATCAGATTACCGCCATGGAAGAGGAAGATTTTGACGACCTCTGTGACCACATGGATGAAGAGGCTGAAGGAAAAGACAGCAAAGACGTCGAAGACGCTCTCGGCTAGTAAAGCTTCGCATTCAAATTACAGAACCGGAAATTTTTAACCGAGAGCATTACTCGTCTCGGAGACTCGTTTCAGAAGGGAGTCGGATACTCCCGTGGAATTTCCGGAGATGGGAAAAACGCATCCATTTGGCAGCCACTGGGGATTTCGTCGTGCCAGCATAACTCAGCTAAATCACTCGCATATTTCCCCGACACTTCACGGAGATCTCAGCTTAGTGTTGTTAATAAGCATTTTTAAGCAATTCAGCGGGATTCCCCTCCATATCATGAGCTGAGGGGTACTAAATCACAAAATCGTCACAGTGGTGGGCAACGTGTTGTTTGCAGGGAACTCCCATGCTTCGGTTTTGCACCTCTACGCTATGCCTCCTTTGGCTCCAATTATTTCCGTTTTATGTTGCAAACGGACAAACATCATCAGCTCATTACCAAAATGTACCAGTTATCGATTGGGGTCCCATTGGAACTGTAGAGTCATACATATCTGATAAAAAGGCTGATATCACAGCTCTAACAACTCAAGCGACAGCGCAGTCGAAAACTCCGGCCGAGATTCGAGGGATGGCGAATGGTACCTACGTCGACGCAAATGGAATAACCCATTACAGCATCTCCTCTCGATCATACGAAAACGGACAAGGTATCCCCCAGATAGCATTTCACATGTTGGAAGACTGGTGGAAGAATATTGTCGACTTCTATCTCGGAGAAGCTCATTGGTCGATAAATGGGCTCTGCAAAAAGAAAACAAAATTCTGGCCCTATCAAAAGTACCGCTACCCAGTCATGTGGGGAGAAATAAATAGCGATCTCCTACGCGGAAGATATCTTGATAACTTGATCGTTCGGCCTCTCTTTGAACAGATGCTCCAAAGTGGCCCAATGCTTCCCTTCTTCTCCGGTGGAAATCTCGTCACACCATCAGATGCTTTTGATCTCGCAGACGAGCTCGCACCGCTAGACATAAATAGAACAGAGGCACTT
>JAGRAT010000224.1 GCA_020434495.1 Bdellovibrionales bacterium
CCTCCCAAAAGATCGACTCTGGATCACCATCTACCAAGATGACGACGAAGCGTACGAACTATGGCAATCCGAGGCTGGGGTTCCGAAAGAAAAGATTGTCAGACTTGGAGAAAAGGACAATTTTTGGGCGATGGGCGACACTGGCCCATGTGGCCCGTGCACTGAAATTCACTACTACCTTCTCGACGATCCTTCAAAGGCAACAGCAAAGGGACTTGAAGAAGACGATGGTTCATTCATAGAGATCTGGAATCTCGTATTCATGCAGTTCAATAGAGACGAATCAGGCACTCTGAATCCACTCCCAAAGCCGTCAGTTGATACTGGAATGGGATTGGAGCGAATCACTGCAGTAAAGAACGATCTCGGCGCGACCTACAATACAGATACCCTTAGGGGAATTATCTCTGTCTGCGAAAAGCTTTCAGGGCACAAGTATGACGGCAGCTCATACGAGGTGAGAAGTTTAAAAGACGACATCAGTTATGCGAGGGATGTCGCCATGCGTGTCATCGCCGATCACTCTCGAGCCATAGCATTTCTTATTGCTGACGGCATTCATCCATCAAGCGATGGTCGAGGGTATGTTTTGCGGAGAATTCTGAGGAGAGCTGTACGGCATGGACGGGTGCTAGAATTTCCAGAACCATTTCTCAAGGCGACTACTGGATATGTCGTTGAATCGCTGGGGGACGTTTATCCTGAGCTAAGGGATTCCGCAGAGCGCATCGCAAAAGTCGTCGAAGCGGAAGAGGTGCGCTTTTATGAGACTCTCGATGGGGGGCTCGCACTACTCAAAAAAGAAGTTGAAGCCATCGGCCACAAAAAGGTCTTTCCTGGCAAAGCGGCTTTTCAACTATATGACACTTACGGTTTTCCGATCGATCTCACCGAAGATGCCTTAAAGGCCTATGGCATGACGGTGGATCGGAAAGAATACGACAAGGAACTAGAAGCTCAACGAACACGATCGCGAGCAGAGAGAGCCTCAAAAAACATCACCTTCTCTGCTATTGAGTTTGATGGAGCTCCAACCTCATTTCTTGGCTACTCGTCGCTCACCAGTGCGAGCGAACTGCTCTACTTTCAAGGAGCTCAGAAGGAAAAGGTCGAAATCTCACCTAACGAGGATGTTCAGCTCGTCTTTGACTCAACGCCGTTTTACGGAGAATCCGGCGGACAAGTAGGAGACAAAGGAACCATTACTATCGATGGATGCACCCTTGAGGTCATCGACACTCAAAAGACAGCCTCGGGACACTTTGTCCACTATGCGACAGTTTCTGAAGGGACTCTTTCACGAGATCACATCGGGAGCAAAGGCACCCTCAAAGTAGATGAAACGCTGAGAAGAGCTACAATGCTGAACCACTCCGCCACTCACCTCGTGCATTCGGCGCTCCGCTCTGTACTTGGCGATCACGTCAAACAGGCTGGCTCAAGAGTTGACGGGAACACCCTACGGTTTGACTACTCGCACTTTAACCCGGTCTCCCCCGAAGAGCTTCGCGAGATAACCGAATTCGTAAATAGTGAAATTCGTGCCAATTATGAAACGAAGATTGAAACCATGAAGCTCGCCCAAGCCAAGGAACGCGGCGCAATGGCACTCTTTGGTGAAAAATATGGTGAGGAAGTTCGAGTAGTTGAGATTGGCCCGAACTCCCTAGAGCTTTGTGGCGGGACTCATGTACAGAGAAGTGGAGACATTGGCTTTGTTTCTATCCTCTCCGAGGGGGGCATCTCCGCTGGCGTCCGTCGCATCGAATGCGTAAGTGGGAAAAACTTCGAGGAGCTCTTTAATGAGCAACAGGAACAGCTCGTTGAAGTGGCCAGACTTCTCAAGGGTGAGCGAAGTGGCATTTCACTTAGGGTACAGAAGCTACTTGAACGCCAACGAGAGTTGGAACGACACCTTGAACAAGCTCAGTCTCAAATTGCTCAGGCGTCGACCGGGGATTTCATGGGGAAAGTACAGAAGAGTCCAAGTGGAGTTTCATTTATAGCCGAAACCGTCGGCAGCTCAGAAATGGATTCGCTGAAAAATCTTGTGGATAAACTACGGGTTGAAATTGGCTCGGGCGTAATCGCTCTTGGTGCATCTGACGGAGACAAAGGGATGATCGTTGCCGGAGTGACCAAAGACCTCGCTGGAAAAATTCACGCTGGTAACCTTGTTAAAGAGGCCGTTAAAGTATGCGGTGGAAAGGGTGGGGGAAGACCAGACTTTGCTCAGGCTGGAGGAGTTCCCGCTGGAGCTCTTGGTGACACCTTAAAAGCTTTTTCAAAGCTGATAGCATAGTTGAAGAGTCGGGTGAAGAAACAGGATTCAAGGGAGAGAGCAGTGGCCGAAAAGGCAGGTGGTAAGGGAAAGAACGGTAAGCCGCACGCCGATCCAAAGGAGGCTCGAGTTGCCGTTAATAATCCGGAAACCGTATTGGCGATCGCCGGAGAACGAAACGCTCACCTAAAAAAACTTGAAGGAATCCTCGAACTAAAGGCATCCGTTACTCCTGAGGGATTTTTCTTTTCCGGCCAGGACAGCGAAGTCGACCTCGCCGTCAACCTCATCCAGCAGCTCGTTGAACTTGTTGATCGGGGAGAAAACATCTTTCCGGGCGACCTTGAGCGAGCAGTGAAGATGCTTGCCGCCAACCGAAATCTCCGATTAGAAGATCTCTTCCGCGACCAGGTAAAGATCGCTGGCAGGAAACACGTGATCGTTCCAAAGACCTTTCGCCAGAAGGAGTATATCGAGGCGATTAAGGCCAATGACATTGTCTTTGGAATCGGACCAGCTGGAACCGGGAAAACCTACCTGGCCATGGCGATGGCAGTCTCTGCTCTACTGCAGAGAGAGGTAAAACGAGTTGTTCTCTGTAGACCAGCAGTAGAGGCAGGAGAAAAGCTCGGATTCTTGCCTGGAGACATGGCAGAAAAGGTAAACCCTTATCTCCGCCCTCTCTACGACGCACTTCACGATATGGTCGATTACGACAAGGCCCAGGAGATGGTCGAGAAAGGACAGGTTGAAGTCGCTCCCCTTGCTTTTATGAGAGGACGAACCCTCTCAAATGCCTTTGTAATCCTTGATGAGGCCCAAAACACCACCTCCGTTCAGATGAAAATGCTCCTTACCAGGCTTGGTCGACAGTCCAAGTGCCTAATAACAGGAGATATTACTCAAATTGACCTCCCTCGGGGCATTAGCTCTGGGCTTTCCGAGGCGATGCTACTCCTGAAGGGCATACCAGGCATACATATGGTACACTTTACGGAAGAGGACGTGATTCGACATCCTCTAGTATCTCGAATTATCGAGGCTTACGAAAAGAGAGACTCCGAGAAAAAGAATGCTGGCGGAGAGAAGGTCTTTCAACACAGGAATCCATAACTTGACCGGCTCTCGATCCAACTTTGGCATATAGCCTGAATTCATTCATTTTTTCCTTCTGGATGATTATGAGAAGCTTATTAGGATACGCAGCAGTCGCTACAAACACAGCGGTTACCGCGAGGAGGAGTTAACATGGATTCCCCGACATCACCGGTAGATGCTCTGCCTCCTATATCGAAACTTAAGGCGCTCGTTGGTGTCTTACTCGCACTCGCGTGCTCTCTATCAGCAGAATCGATACTTGGCCCTCTCGTGGACAACTCAGAGCCACCATTTACCAGCGCCGGACGGATGGCACTCACATTTCTCACCATTTACACCCTTCACCGATTTGCACTTGCGAGCTTTAGCCGATACACCCCAAAGCTAAAAGATCTCGTGACAATGATTTTTATCCTGATCGGTTCTTTAGGGCTCGTTTGGATAGGAAGAATCATTGCGCTCGCTGGCACGCAATACCTTGAAACAGAAGGGTACAATATTGCACTCGGTCCCGAAGCGTTTGAGTTTGCAATTCCATACGCCTCTGGAGCACTACTCCTTCAGGCAGTTCTCGGACTCCACTTCGGTCTTTTCTATGCGGTCGCATTATCAATCATCATGGGCGTATACACCCCCGGTTTCCTCACTGAAGTACCGTATGTGCTCTCGACTTGCCTTATGGCCTGTCTAAGTCTCTCCCGATTTCGGTCACGCTCTGCATATATCCGGGCCGGGCTGAACATCGCCTTGGTCAGCCTCCCCTTCGCTCTCTGCTCAGTTATCCTTCACGGAGCGCAAGAACCAAGCGATCTCCTCCTCCCACTCTGTTCGGCTGTGTTTGGGGGCATACTTTGCACCTTTGTTGCAGCGGGAGTTACCCCAATTATTGAAGCTGGAGGTGGCTACGTTACAGACATGCGCCTTCTTGAAATGGCCACTCTTGATCACCCGTTACTAAAAGAGCTCAGCATTCAGGCGCCAGGAACGTGGAATCACTCCATGGTAATGGGGATGATGGTAGAGTCCGCGGCAGATGCGGTAGGGGCGAACGCCGTGCTTGCTCGCGTTGGAGCATATTTCCACGATATCGGCAAAATGAAAAAGCCGCTCTACTTTGTCGAAAACCAAGCGGGCGCGGAGAACAGACATGACAAGCTAAGCTGCTCAATGTCGGCACTTATTATCAGATCTCACGTGAAAGACGGAATCGAACTCGCAAAGGCTCACAAGCTTCCCCAAGCAATTACAGATATGATTCCGCAGCATCACGGAACTTCGTTAATAGAGTTCTTCTATCAGAAGGCGAAAAAAGAAGCCGAAGAGAGCAGCGAGGAAGCACCCCCTGTAGACAAAAGCCTCTATTCATATCCCGGGCCAAAACCACAGACAAAAGAAGCTGGCATTCTCATGCTGGCGGATGGCATTGAAGCCGCCGCTCGCACCATTAAAGAGCCAACTCCCGATAGAATTCAGGGGATGGTTCAAAAAATGATCAATAAGGTTTTCTCGAGCGGGCAGCTCACTGAGTGCGATCTCACACTTCAAGATCTCCATCTTATCGCCAAAAGCTTTGTTCGCGTTCTTACAAGTATCTATCACCAACGGATTGCTTACCATGAGCCGGCAGAGAAAGGAGCTGCGGCCCCCGAACAGAAAAAGCTTGAGCGAAGTTCTGAAGAAAGCGAGGCTAAAGGAGAAAAGTCAGAAGAGAGTTCGGAGAAGAAGGTTCCACACCTTACCGCTGTAATGAACGACTCAAAAACAGCTCCGGCGCAGGAAGATTCAACAAGCAAAAGCGATTCAGAAGAAGCCTCTGAAGAGGAAGAGAAGAAAAAGGACGAAGAGAACTTAAAGCGTTTAGGTATTTAGGCTGAGTCGTGACCCACTCTTGGCATATCACCAGCTCCCTTCCCGAACAGTTCAACCTTTGCTCAGAAGAAGAGATTCACAACCTCCTCCTCCGATGCATTGAGACGATTCCTCACAATGGAATTCCTGATAACATCTGTCAGGTTAGCGTTGTTCTTACCGACGACAACGAGATTCAAAATTTGAACCGAGAGTATCGCAACAAGGACAAACCAACTGACGTCCTCTCCTTTTCGCAACTCGACATCACACTTGAAGAAGAGGGTCCACTACTTGGAGAGTCACTGGGAGATATCGTAATTTCAGTCGAGACGGCAGAACGGCAAGCGAAGGAACAAGGGGTATCGCTCCAAGAAGAGCTCTCGCGGTTACTCGTACACGGACTCCTCCATCTCTTTGGTTATGATCACGAAGGGGTGCCAGACGACCATGCAGAGGAGATGTTCTCGCTTCAAGAGAAGCTTCTCGGGCAGTTCCAGCTATAATATAGCAGTTCTCAAAAGAAATTGCCGCGAAGCGGTGGGTTCTTTTGAGGGCTGCTATAGCAGGAGACCGGAGGGTC
>JAGRAT010000225.1 GCA_020434495.1 Bdellovibrionales bacterium
CAAACTCAATTTTCTTTTCAGCATCTATTTTGTTGAGCAAAGCTTCGGCAACCCCGGTATACCGTTCACTCTCTGAGACGCCAGCTCCCCAGGTGAGAGAGTCACCAAGAGAGAGAACTCGATAAACGCCCGCTTGTTTTGGGACGATAGGCTCGCTGCCACGGGCTTTGTATGAGTTCTCACGAACCGGGTGCCCCCAAGTGTAGCGTACTCCACCAACAAGGCCGTTCGCGGGAAGCCCCGCGTTTCGGTCATAGTAGCCGAGGATTCGCTCAGCGATGAATAGCGAAAGCGCCAGGCTGAGTGCCGCAAGGAGTAGTCCAACAACGAGCGAGGTGAAAAGTCTTCCCAGGGTCTTAGGGGGCATCACGGTTCCGATTTCTAGAATCTATATAATCTAAAAAGCTCAGTAGTAGCTCTACGAGCATAGTTCCTAAAATTTTTGTAGGGAACTCAAAAAAATGCTGCAATTCATTGGAATGCTAAAAGCAAGCAAGCTAGTAGGAACAGCAATCCAACGATCCCGTGTACAAGCTTTTCGGGCTGGGCGAAAATCAAATAGAGCGATACGAGTAAGACCACGAGCAGTGAGGCTGCAATCGGAATCAGGCCAAACACACCAGCTTCCATAAAAGCTATCATTAGTGCTAGATCGCCTCCTCCAATCATTTCCGCTCGGATGACAACAAAAATGACCGCGATTAGGGGAACTGCAATTCCACCATACAGCCAGAAAAGGGCTGACGATCTGTTGTTTGCACTGGATTTGCCCATGGATGAGTTATGGAGTGGTTTCATAGAAATCGATATCGGATTCGTGCTGTACCGGCTATTTATTCGGATTGGCCGGAGGATTTGGACTTTGGAGCGGAATAGGTCCGTCAAAGATGGGGGAGTCCAAGAATTTCGTCGGGGGGATAGCACCCCTTCGATATCGATAGTCATAACAGTTCCTTAGGGAGAGGAGGTTGGAGCTGTCGCATGGATCCCGTTGATCGGTCCTTAAAGAATGATCAGTCTCATAGTCGAGCAGAATTAAAGGCTGGTAAATTACTCGCTTTGGCTGAAGCCACCCTTCCTGAGGATAGAAGTGCACGGTTAGATTTTTTACGACAGTTGGACTCCGTGAATCACTCATTTACAAATGATATCATCGATTGAAAGTATCGTCCTGAGGGAGAAAGAGTTGATCGAATCGATGATCAATTTATGCTAGTTTCAGTTACTTAGGTGGGAGGGTAGAGCTATCCCCTTTTTCTCGTAGTGCTGGGATAGATGCGATGTGGACGGGTAGGGGAGTCTCCCTCCTGGTATTGGAGCAATTGTAAGATGAGAAAAGCACGCAGTAGAAACTAAGAGAAAATCGCACTTATCCTGTTCTTCCTCGGCGGTGCTCTTGAAAATTCATCGTTAGTTTAGCGTTTATAGAGAGTTTAGACGGCCTGAAGCATACTTCGTTGGTGAGCTGATTATTAGGTAATGCAGTTTTCAACTGCCGGGGGGATAAGATGAGATCGCTAAGTTTAGAATCTGGAATTGCCGCTATCGAGACGGCAATGAGTTCATTAATTCTTCTACTCCTTTGCGCCGCTGCAGTTATAGTTCTAGGAGGACAGCTCTCCCAGAGATTCGATTCAGTTCAAATGTCTGGAGGAGCTACTTACACATCACAGGGCACAATTCAAAATACAACTCTCGGGTCTCAAGGTGTAAGCGGTAGCCTGACGGACTGGGATGATAGCGCGGAAGAGGAAGAAATCTCTCCTAGTCATTGATTTCGACTTCATATCGATTAGGAACGTCGGGGGTAGAAGCTACCGTTGTTATGGCGCTGACCGATGCTGAAGCTTCGGAATGATTATCAATAGTTTGAAGTCTGGCGAGAGCTCCGATGCAGTGTATACGCCCGATCCCTTGCGGAACGCCTGGAGAAGGCGGCAGAATTATAGCATTGTAGAAAGGATCATAAGATGAAGTATCAAATGTTGCTCGCCGCGTTGCTTCTGGTTTCGATAGTAAACGAGGCGTGTGCTCAAGAGGTTGCGACTCTGCGAGTTATAGGAAGACCAAAGGGAGTAAAAAGCATTTCTCCGTCTGGGCAGTCGTATCTCTCTAGTGTTGAGGTCGAAGTGATGAATGTCGGGCAGATACCAGCCCAGATGATCCAGGTCATTGCTACCTTGCCATCTGGAGCGAGGGTGCTTCTTGAGGGACCGAAAAATATCGAATCGAATGATCGGTCTCTCTACACAAAAAAAATCAAAGTTCATAACCCGCCTCGACAAGATATTCTTGCTGAAGTGCGATGCGCCAATTGCAGGAATAGGTGATTTATAATGGGGCCATCTTCAGAGGATCTCAGAAGGGGGAATTCGGACGAGTTCTCAGATCACGCACCTCCTAGTGGTGAAAGCCTTGTTGATGCCTCTCAGTATCCGAGAATCGTACTAAACTCTCATCGATTGGAGGCTATCCTCAGTAGTCTTCCGAATGATTTACAGCAGTGGGTCGAAGGGCAGGGGAGTGATGGGCGCGAACCAGAGGAGCGTCTCCGAAATATCGCGATTGCCTATGATGCAAGTCGGCTGATAGCGGTATGTCCGACGTTAACCGCGCTTGATCGTTTTCGATTAAATCCTTCTGCTCTGATCCTCGACGACAGAGGTGGACTTACCCTGCATGATCGAGAAGCTGTTTCCAAAGTTTTCAATTTAGCAGAGAAAGGGTTTCCACTTCCGACATTGAGCACAGAGGAGTGGGGAGCCGCCGAAGTGGAAGCGAAGCTTGAGCATGTACGTTATCTCTTGCGCTGTGCTGATGGTCCTGTTGCAGCTGAATATTACTCGGATGATGACGTTCGAAATGTGGTGGCGAAATTGACTTCCCCAGACTTTGAGGTTCTTGAGTTTGAGCGTGAATGGCGAACAGCTGAAGATTATGTTGAGGGGGCAATTCTCGAATTGATTGAGAGAGAGTCTCCATTAGTCTTTAAGCTCCATGATGTAATGTTTGTTGTGCAATTTGATTCAAACACGGGGGCTCCGCCGGAAGTTCGAGATATTTTGGATGAATATCTTGGCAGGTAATTTGGATTAAGTAAGTCGACGCAAGTTGAAGGAGGAGATATCAAGTGATGTCTCCCCGCGAACTACTAGCTCGGACAGCAACTTTCCAATCCCTGCCGAGTGTTTAAATCCATGTCCGGAGCAGGGAGAGGCGAGGATAATCTGTGGGCTATCCGGCAATCTATCTATTACGAAATCACTGTCTGGGGTGACGGTGTACAAACAGGCAGCGCTTCGTATACACCGGTTGGTAATAGGTAAATACCTCTTGATGTGAGCGACCATCGCCTCGATTTCAGATGGAGAGACTTCCTTTTGAAGATTATCGGCAGACGTAGCCTCCTCAAACTGTTCAGCAGCTACCTTAATGCCGCCGTTTGGACCATCAATGGCAGGAAAGCCATAGAACATATCATCAGAATGATGCCCAAGCCGAATGTATACCGGAAATCTCTCTTTGGAAAAGAGACTGGCTTCCCCCTCGACCTCAAACCAAAAGAGTACCTGTCGAAAAACCTGGAAATGTTTTTTGAGGTTCTCCGGAAGAAACTCTTGAACCCATGCGCCGGAGCTAACTACCGCAGCGTCGGCGAAGTATTCGCCTGACGAAGTAGTTATTCGCACGCCGCAATCTCCGCCTGTGGGCTCGATGGAGAGGACTGCTTCATCAAAGTGAATAGTGGCTCCAAGCGTTTTTGCAAGCTCCAATTGCGTTTGAACACAACGCTCCGGTCGGAGAAATCCGGCACCAGGCTCGTAGTATCCAAACTCGTTCCCTTCATAACAAAACTGAGGAAAGCGTCGCTTCAGATCGTCTATATCGAGCACTTCGTGGGGAACATTGTACTGCTCGGCCGCTCGAATAGTTTCTCCAAGGAAGTCCACTTTTCGGTGTTGTGTGGTCTTTACATCTCTTGGACCAAAGAGGAGTCCTCCGCAGGCGGTAAATAGGTCCTCTCCCGTCTGCGTTTCAATTTCTCTCCAAATGGCATTTGAGAGTAGCGCTATAGGTGAATAGACAGAACCCTCGCCAATTGCTTGACGGGTGATTCTCGTATCTCCATGTGAAGATCCGTTAGTGTGAGGAGGGGAAAATTTATCGAAGCCGATAACTTTTTGACCCGACTTTGATAGCTGAAATGCGGCGGCACTCCCGACCGCGCCCAAGCCGATTATTGCGCAATCATAACTCTTCATCAGATGGGTTCTTAAGTTCTTGCGTGCGAAGGCTCGAGGCACAGGCGAAGAGAAGGGGAAAGCTTTGCCATATGTTCGAGTGTCACGTCATGGATGGAGTGTGGGGATAGAGTTAAACGAGCCCCAATCCTCATAGAGGGTTGGGGCTCGTATTCCACTAAGCAAACTGCCCAATAACTTTCTGCAAGTTCTTGCGCGCAGCTTTCTTCGCTCTTAAGAAAGTCTTCTTTTCAGAAGTAAGCTTTCTTCGAAGTCGCTTAAGCTTTTTCTGAGCTTTTCCGAGCTCTGACTGGGGCTCAGATATTCCTCCGCCATTAGCAACCGACTCAATGAGACTAAATGAGTTCGCATTAGTCTCAAAGTATGAAGTGGTGTCAGTTGATAGCACGAGAAGTGAGCTAACGATCTTTCGTTGAGCTTTCAGTTTCTTTGTGTTGTTTGGGAACTTTACGGAATTCAAAAGTGCGAGCGCACTATTGAGTCGAGCCTTCAGTTCCTCGTTAAAGAGGCAGTCGAGCGCGCCGTTGCTATTTGCATCGACGTCACCAACTCCACAGCCGCAGCTACCAGCAGCGAGCTTAGCAGCATCGAGCGGGCATTCGTCGTTACAATCAAGTGAGCCATCGCCATCTGAATCGAGATCGGCAACACCGCATCCGCAAACCCCAGGAGCGGCTTTATTCGCATCATCTGGACAACCATCGTTGCAGATGAAAACCCCATCCCCGTCGGTATCGGTGTCTGCGACTCCGCATCCGCAAACTCCTGGATCCACCTTATTTGGATCGGCTAAGCACGGATCATTACAATCAAGGGTTCCGTCACTATCGGTATCAGTGTCAGCAACGCCGCAACCACAAACGTCTGGATCAACTTTGTTCGGATCTGCTGGGCAGTTATCAGCAATGTCAGCACGCCCATCAGAGTCTGAATCTACACAGGTTGCATCTGGGAAATACACTCCAGTAGCAGTAGTGCAATCAGTTTCACTGAGGACACTACAGCTTAGATCAGGAAGGATACAGGCCTCTACTAGTGAGTTCGCAGTTTCGTTGACGGCCAGAATAACGGAGACGGTTGTTGAGTCTCCGTTTGCAATGCTTCGGGTAAATTGAAATCCACCTGTAAAATCGCCAGGGCCGAAAGGCAGGCCGGTGTTATCAAAATCTGTCGGCAACGCATCACTGAGCACACTCCCAAGGTCAGTCGATCCGAAAGGGCGAACCAAGAAGGCAGTAGCACCAGGAGCTCTGTATTCAGCAGTATTTTCATTCCCAGCGGTGGTAACTTGAATATAGTCATTGGCATTGGCCAGAGTAGCCGAGTCGTTTGAAATAAACGGTTGTAGGTCAAAATCGGCCAAGTGAAAGAGATCGATATCGAGCTGAGTACCGCTATTGTTCGTGATGGTGAGATCGAGTTGAACTCGAGCAGATGGACTAATCCCGGATTTGAGGGT
>JAGRAT010000226.1:0-1633 GCA_020434495.1 Bdellovibrionales bacterium
CGGAAACAAGCACTTCCCCATAGGTAAGAAGACCCCTTAAGCCCGTATCAGTTGGCGATCCACTTGAGCCACCAACGACTTCGGCGAGATGTTCGTTCAAAACATCTATCCCCACCAGCATAACCGATAGCCGCTCCCCCTCAAGCTCAACGTCAATTCGCTCCTTACGAATAGGAAACACAACTCGGACTGATGGCTCGCGATGCAAAAGTGGCAATACTGTTGAAGCTGCTAAATACTCACTCCTTGGAACAATTTGGTAGGAGCTTGAGCCAGAAATACCGTCGACCGCTTCACGAAACTCTCTCAAAACTACCCGGTTGGCTAAAAGCACAGAGGTAAAGAGCGAAACAGCAAGCACCAATCCAGAAAAAGCGAACCCAATATACACCCGCTCCTTCCAAAACGCTGGGACGGAGTAACTTCGGAACACTGAGAACAGGACTCTCACTCTTGCGTACCCAAATGTTCAATATCAAAAACGTGGTCACTTTTAGTCACGAAGCTTGGATCATGCGAGACTAACAATACACTCACCCCTCTCTCCCGAGTCAGGTTCCTGAAGAGTTCAAAGACCATCTCGGCGCTTTCCACATCGAGATTTCCGGTGGGTTCGTCGGCAAGAATAAGAGAAGGTCGAAGAACAAGCGCCCTCGCAATGGCAGCTCTCTGCGCCTCTCCTCCAGAAACTTCATGGGGATACTTCTTTAGAATGTTACCGATTTTCAGCTCCTCGGCCGTCTCGAGCACATATCCGAGAAACTCTCGTGAGGGCTTTCCCGCAAGATGGACCGGAAGCAGAATATTCTGTTCCAGAGTGAGACTTCCAAGAAGATTGAAGAATTGAAAAACTATTCCAATTTTTCGGAGTCTAAGTGCTGCCAGTTGCTCTATGTTCATGCGAGAGAGCGATTCACCCCCAAGCACTATCTCACCGGCATCGATTCTCTCAAGCCCCGCAACACAGTGAAGCAAAGTGCTCTTTCCTGAGCCACTTCTGCCCATTACCAAGGTAAGTTGTGAAGCCGGAACTTCCAGAGAGAGTGCCCGTAACACCGGAGCCTCTCGACCAGGAAATCGCTTTTCGATCTGTCGAATTGATACAATTGAAGAAGTGCTTTTGCTATCCACTATACATCCCTAGCGCTTGTTCAATTCCCCGCGCAACAGGGAGAAGAAGCTTTTAATGCGCTTAGCATTAGCACCAAGATCCCCCTTCCCCACTCTGGAACGTGAACGCATGTGAACTTCAACCGTTCCGCTCTTCTCTCTTACCGCCAGAGCAACATCATCACGAAAGCGAAAGATTGGAGTGACAGCGACCGCCTGGAGATGACGCTCAGATCCCCTTACCTTTACCTCCTGCCACTCTCCTCTTTCGCGGACAAAATCGCCCAAGATTCGGAAAACTTCATCTGCAGAGAGGGTTGAAGAAAGGGGGCCAATTTCCGGATATGCTTGCTGTTGCCGCTTGTAAAAAGAACTCTCATAGGGAAGAGCTCCAGAATCGCTATAGAGAGTTACTGGATTTTGACCATCGGTCACAATGTCATTTATCAGTGGAGCACATCCACAGATCATGAGGGGACCACCAATCAAGAGAAACAATCGCATGACCACTTCAGTACCATCT
>JAGRAT010000226.1:1645-5715 GCA_020434495.1 Bdellovibrionales bacterium
CGAAACGTGAGGAATACTTCACCAATGTCAAAGCCAAATTTCGTCCCATAGGCACGGTTCAGTACCACTCCATCTTCTTGCAGAAACATCCAATCATCAAAGGTGAGATGCCAAATCTCACCACCTATCTCTTCTTTCAGTACATAGTTCCAATTCAAAACATTCCCATAGGATTCAATCGTTCCCAATCCTTCAAAGGCCTCGGAACGAACCTCGTACCGGTGCTCATCCAACTTCTTCAACCGATATTCACGCTGGATCTCCCTGCCATCGTCGTACCGGAGATCTTCTGCAATAACAAACTCTCCACCCTCTGAACGACCGCGAAGAGTGAGGACAAAGGAGCGCTTTAAGTTATTGAATCTATCAAAGAATACCCCATGAGCTTTCCCCTCTCCGAGAAAAAATTGCTCTGGAAGAAACCGTGGTGAAGCTCCAGCAAAATTAGAGGCCTTCATCTGGGAACACCCGGCTAGTCCAAGTAAGCCCGCGAAGAGGAGGAGAAACTGTTTCAACGGCCGAAATACCTTCATAATCGCCTCCTATGAGGATTCATCCTCGGAAAATAAAGAATGGCCTACGAGGAGAATGTGAATTCATGCTCCGCTTCATGAGACGCCAATTCTTTCCAATCATTACTGAGATTCACAGATTAATGATTATCATCATCACTATGGCGGCCACTAGGGGTATACCCTCTAAGGGCCCGAAGAGCAGCGTCTACATCGGAAGAATCAGGGGAACCGAACACAGGAGCATCCGATAAGCCTTCTTCAGTAGAACTATCGCCGGATTGTTTCCCATCTAATATTGCATCCACAAGGGGCTGCTGTTGACTTCGCCCTGCACTATTTGAATGTAGGCCGTTGCCATTCTTCGCTGCGCTATTGCTCATCGCATTCGAAATAAATCTATTGAGGAAAATTTTCACAAAAGGAGAAAACTGGAACGCTTCTGACAGGACAATTCGATGCTTATCGGTTACAGAGCTTAAGGCCATGCTCACAACTTTCTGAATTCGTTCATGGATATGTCCAGAAAAGGGGATAACATTGTCCAGTGCATAGGGCTTCGGATTTCCCCCACTATTGTTTTCTTTACTGGGGGCAACCTGCGTGCTAGCACAACCAGTTCCACCGACCTTTACATTTGAAATCTGCTCAGGACTTCCAACGCCGATGACGATATTTGTTGCCTTCTTCTCTTCCACCAGTTCGCCCAATCCTCGATTCCGGTGAGTCTCTCTAGGACCGCAATAAAAATCAAGCGCAGGTAGCTAACAAGCGTAGTTAGAAAGAGAAAACTGAGGCATAGGTTACCGTCCCAATAGCGATACCGGCCATTACCTCAGCAAGCGAGTGTCGACCCAGATACAAGCGGGACCACGAGATGAGGACCAAGGCAAAGACCCCCCAGACGGCTATAGGCCAAGAGATGAACTTGAGGACCAAGAAGCACATACAAGCAGCTCCACCGCTGTGCACGCTCGCCTTCCAACCGTCCTTCATGGTGAAAAGTGTTAATCCAAATAGCAGGATGGTCGCAACTATATGCGCATAGAGAAAAGAATAATATAACGGCGGAGCGTCGAGCTCCTCAAGGAGCGGAAAAAGAAGAACCGCACTGCCAGACGCAAGTGCAAAGCCGATAACTCTCTCCTTAAAAGATGATAGGTCAAGCGTATCTATCTGATCCATGAGCTTGAGCACAACAAGGACGAGAAGAGGCAAGAGTCCACCCACCACGCCTATCAAGGCTGCCGGTAAAAAATCTATATTCTCTAGTGAACTCCTCCCCACTACGGAAGAGGAAACCATCACTGAAGAAAAAGAATGTCGAGCGGCTCCAATACCCACTATGTAAGAGCCGATGATGAAAGTGAAGGGAGGCGCTCCTAAGTTCGTCACGAACTTTGCAAATGCGCGGATCGATTTGACTTCTCCCGCTACATCCTCTACGTCCTTCGGAATGACGTCCACTAATGCCAATTGATATATCCTCAGAATTCTTAGGGTTTTAAGCTACCGCAAAATTGTTTCTAAGACAAAGAATTCTCCCGCTCATCATTCAATACAGAGGGAAAAGAACTCCAGCCGATTACGAAGGAGGATTTTTTTCTTCGGGGACCGCCTCTTCAAACGCGACAGGGATAGCTCCTTCCATGTTGGGCAGCACATTATTAAGGAGATCAATCACCTTGCGGAACAATCTGCGGCCCTCAAAGGTCAAAATATTCCCTTCCCCACAGTCGGCATAGAGAAGTACCGGACGAGGATGATCTATTTCAAGTGGTGCAAGCGCGTAGTTCCCACAACCAAATGGCGTATCACCTTTCTTCTTCGGTGAGTAAGAAACTACCTTACTCTTTGCGTTAAGTAGCGGGGAGAGAGGATCTTTAAGTTCGATAATCGAAGTGGAAGATTCGTTGATCTCACGCCCGCGAATCATCACTGGCTTTGCTTTGCGAAGCTCAGGAGCGACCACAAGCAAGGCTGCACACTCGAAAGGAGGCTGGGTGATGAGCATATCGAGCAATCTCTGCAAGAGGTCTTCTACCGTTTCAGTATCTTCAAACATACTGACAAACTTCGGCATCGCCTGATCTGATTTCGATACGTACTTACGCCGTGCCACTGTTTCTATAGGACGAGCGTAATCTTCTTTGAACTCAACGATATCACCTGGCGCCGGGGCATCCTGGACCTCTGCAGTTTCAAAGGCTTCTACAAACGAAAGTTCTGCTTGTTCCTCTTCTCTCTCTTCAGCAATAAGCTCTTCAAGTTCTGACGGCGCATCTTCAAGCTCACCATCCGTTGAAATAATGGACTCTTCTGCTGGGGCCTCCTCAGGCACCAATTCCTCAACGAACTCCCCTTTTTCGAGGTACGCTACGATAGCCTCATACAGGGCTTCATACCTCGCATCACTAAGTGCCAGCATCCGCCGATAGCTTTTGGGCGGAATTGAAACATTTGGAGCGAGCCTATCAAGCCGCTCTTCAAGGAAAGCGTCGACAAATTCGATGGCGGAAAGGGTAATCGCCTTCATTATTTGAACGTTTCCCAGAAGCTTAGAGCTCTCCGGGTCTAAACAGAGCGGAATGGCATTTGGCAGGGTTCTCTTTCGAAGGTAATCGATACTCTCTTCTTCTAGTGAGAAGTTAAAGTCTTTCGCCAGGCGATATCGGAGCTTTGAACGCCTTAACCCCTCCTCCATGACGGCCACGAAACGCTCCCCGAGCTTTGATAGGGCGATGAGATCCCCCCAAAACGAGAACGAGCCAATAGTAAAACATTCGAGGGTTGATTCGGGCTTTACGGTTTTTGCTATAAGGCTCGCTACGGCCGCGCTCTTCTTACATTTCTGCTTAATTGCTTTAAGCCAAAATTCGCGGTCACCAGAATAATGAGGAGTGACTTCGGCGAGCTCTTGAACGATGCCACGAATACGCTCAAGCCCAAGGGCCAACAAGGCGGCCTTTCCCTCAAGGACGGCCTTTCCACCAGCAACGTTCTTCAAACCATTGGCTGCCGCAACAATTTCCAGCAGGAGCACCGGATCGCTACAAACGAGTTCATTAAGCCGATCGACTCGAACACTTTGATCGCCAACAATCTCTAGGAGCGATTCACATATATCCCTATCTACTGGGATAAAACGTAACTCGTTCGAGTTTACCTGCTCGTCAGCCATTCATTCCTCTAGACGGTGTAAGGACAATCACACGCAACGCCGACACAATTTCGCAATCTTGTCGGGAAAGTAGTCGGAAGCATCCCGCTCTAAACTAGGTATCGACCGAATCGGTGAATCCCCTAAGGATAAAGGACGATATTCTTTATCAAGTCCAAATACCGACCAAAATTCCGAGGAGTTCCTCCTTCGAAGGATGCTAAGAGAGCACTTCCTCTAAGGACCACTCCATTTAACTTACTGAAATTAATACGCCTCTCCAAGTAGGAAAGAATATACGGAATCTTGCAAAGACTTTATACAGGAGGCAATTGAAATTGCCGGAAGCCCCCGGAGGGACAACACATACCAGCCGCTAAAAACAGGCAAAAGCCCAG
>JAGRAT010000227.1 GCA_020434495.1 Bdellovibrionales bacterium
CGTAGGATGTCATGCCGTTTGCCTTGTATCCGGTAGCTAATTCGAACATGCTTAAGTTTAGTGAATGGAATCCCGCTAGGGTTATAAACTGAAACTTATAGCCCAACTTTCCTAACTCCTCTTGAAAAGATGCGATCTCCTTTTCAGAGAGATGCTTCTTCCAATTAAAGCTTGGCGAGCAGTTGTAGGCCATCAACTTTCCAGGAAATTCGGCTCGCACCTCCGATGCGAACCTTCGTGCTTCTTCAAGATCAGGAGTCGAGGTCTCCATCCAGAGCAGGTCTGCGTGCTGGGCAAAAGCCTTTCCACGGGCGATCGCCATATCTATTCCCGAACGTATCCGATAAAACCCTTCATCTGTCCTTCCACCTTCAATAAAGGGTCGGTCCTGCTCATCGACATCGCTGGTCAGAAGCTGGGCACTATTGGCATCCGTTCTCGCAACTAACACCGTTGGGACATCATATACATCAGCGGCAAGACGAGCTGCGGTCAGGGTTCGAATGAATGAGGAAGTAGGAATCAGCACTTTGCCACCAAGATGACCACACTTTTTCTCAGAAGAGAGTTGGTCTTCGTAGTGCACCCCTGACGCACCCGCCTCAATCATCGCCTTCATTAATTCAAATGCATTAAGTGGCCCACCAAAGCCAGCTTCAGCATCAGCCATGATCGGCACCATCCAATGCCTTCCGCCCTTCCCCTCCACGGTCTCAATCTCATCCGCTCGAACGAGTGCCTGGTTAATACGCTTCACAAGCGCTGGAACACTATTCGCTGGATAAAGACTTTGGTCCGGATAGACATGACCAGAGAGGTTTGCATCCGCGGCAACCTGCCATCCACTAACATAAATAGCAGGAAGCCCTGCTTTCACCTGCTGCATCGCCTGATTCCCAGTCAACGCCCCGAGCGACTGAACATATGGCTCTGAGAAGAGCAGGGAGCGTAGCTGTTCGGCACCTTGCCTCGCTAAGGAATACTCTATCCTCACGGTGCCACGGAGTTTAATGACATCACTCGCCGAGTATGGCCGCTTGGTACCAAAGAGTTCTTCTTCCTTGGCCCATCTTTTTTCAAGCGCTGCCACTTCTTCTTTCTTGTTCATCCCCTTCTCCATACTCGTGAATACAACTTCGCTCTAGCTTTCGGTAAAGAGATCACTCTCGAGAGAGAGGAACTCTTGAAAGCGGTCGTTAAGAAAAAGCTTTTTCGCCTCGCCGTAGGCATTTTCCCACCTCCCAGAAGCAATCACTTCCGCCCCAAGCTCCGTGACTATTTTCTCATACTCATCCGCAAAGAGATCCGACACGAGCTTCTTTGTGACTGGCCTCCCATCATCGAGGAGCGCATTGTGGTGAACCCACTGCCAGATCTGAGCGCGAGAGATCTCAAGTGTTGCAAGATCCTCCATCAAGTTATCCCAGGCAACACAGCCGATGTCGTGCTCCCATCCCTGCATGTAGGCGATGGCCACCCGAATATTTTTTCGAACCCCAGCTTCTGTTCTTGTACCCAAGGATTCTGGAAGCAGATCGGGATACTTATTTGGCAGCACTCCAGTCACCTGCAGCTGGTTCTGCTTCTTGAACTGCTCTAACGCCGGTCCGATAAAGTACGGGTGTGAGACCCAACACCCATCATGTCCGATGCCAAATTCAAATTGTTTATCTGCTATCACCTTATCGGTCTGTGCTTTCCGCGCTTGCTCATCTTTTCCTGGAGTAAAGGCAGCCATCCCCCCCATCGCAAAGGCGCCTCGCCCGTGACAGATCTCAATAACCCGTAGCGCATAGTTCTTCATCCACGGGCAGGACATATCAATTTGCGAGCGATCCGCCGAGATCCGATTCGGATGAGCCCTGAGTACCTTTATATCACTAAAAATCTTGTCCCACCTTCCGACGTTCATCCCGGCAGCGTGATCACGAATCTCGTAGAGAATCTCTTCAATCTGAAATGCTGCGGTTAGAGTTTCAATCAAAAAGGTCGCTCGGAGAGTCGATCGCTTATGCCCCAGCGAATCTTCTAACTGTGAGAAGAGGTCATCCCACCACCGTGCTTCTAAATAGTGCTCGACCTTGGGTACATAGTACTTCGGCACCATCCCCTGTTCGATAAAATGTTCTGCTGCGTGATAATAGGTGGCCGCAAGATCGAAGAGCCCACCGGAAATTGACACTCCATCGATGCGCACATTTGATTCGTTCAGATGGAGCCCCCGGCAACGCACCATCGGGAGGGCCATATCTTGTGGGTCTAGGGAGTAAGATTTTTCAGCGCCACCTTGAGCCCCATCTTGTGTAAAGGAAAGACTCCGCTGCGCTGCTCCAATGACGTTCACAACACCATCAAGGACATTATTCCAGGAAGGCTTCATCGAGTCTTCAAAATCGAGCATGGCGCAATCTGCTCTTGCTCCCGCGCCATTTCGAGAGAGCATATTGATAACCATCTTCGCACTATTTACTGGTCCAGTGATCTCTACTCGCCGAGTGAGCAGAATCTCCGGCAACGGCGCCACCTTCCAACTGCCCGTAACCGCCTCACTCTTGTTCGGCTCGAACTGCGGGACTTCACCTCCATCAAATCGTAATTGTCGCTCTCTTCGTGCATTGAGAAGGGACTGCCTCTTTGGTTCAAGCGTCTCGTGGAGCTTTACCAACAAGGCAACAAAATCTTCGGTGAATATTCGTTTTACGTGCTGGTAATTTGATACCGCTACGGTGTGGTCTCCAACTGTAAACGTCTCCACTCGCCTATCCCTCTCGAAATTCTGCTATCTCTCACTACTGTATCATCCGGAGGGCAGTTCAAGAAGACGAATATCAGGCGGCTGCAATGCTCTAGGCTGCGACTACGAAGGCTCTGACTTTTAAGGCTGTGAAGTGCCACCGTGCCGCATTGAGTACTCAAGGGACTCCGCTAACGCAGCAAAGTTTCCATCCCCAAAACAGCCGATAACATCACTTGCTCGCTGAATAATCTCAACGAATGGCACGCTTTTGTCAGGGAACATTCGCGTCGAAAAGAGTTGAAGGAGATATCCCTCGCCACACTTGTCGACGAGGATTCCAAGTTCTCGAAGAGTGGTAAGGGCTTCTTGAACAGTGATATTCCCGAGTCGATTTGGAACATCCTCGTAATAGCACTTTGCATGCGCCTCATTTCGGAACTCAAGAAAAGCCATACCTCGACTGCGAAGACTCTGAATGCCGTGAACAATATCATCCGTGGCGAGCGCGATGTGCTGCGCATGACTCCGCTTCATTTCTCGAAGCTGTGCTGGGATTTGAGAAACATCATCTCCAGCAAGCGGTTCGTTCACGGGAAAAAGGATAGCCTCTTCACTTCCGTAAATTCCCATCACCTCACTGTAGAGCGAGGCCATAAAATCATCTGCTTCAACCCGCACGGTGAACTCATTCACCTTCTGCATCCCAAACACATCCTGCATAAACTGAATTACCGGCAGTATCTTCTGTGTGTTGGTTACGATGTGATCAATCCGGTTAAAGGCGTAGTTACCAGACGGCTTCAGGTTTGGATTTCGCACCATCCCGAGGTAAGGATGTTGACCGTCTTCAATAAATCGGAAATAAAGCTCCCCATCATGCGGCGCCTTAAGATAGGCGACACCAGTCTTCTCACAAAGCCTCATGGGCTCACTGGTTTTCTTCTTCGCTGCGTCAAGCGCCGCCTGAGCACTGTCAACCCGAATTCCAAGCTCAGTGACATGGTTGCCGTACTCTTTTGCAAGCGCCTCCGCCGCTGGGCTTCCATCTAAGATAAAGAGCACATCCTCTGCTTCCAATCCAAAGATCTGATCATTCCCCTCAGGAATGTAAGCGATATCCATCCCTAGTAATTTGGAAAGTCGCTCAGCCTCACCTTGCGCGTTTTGGACATTAAGAGTTACCGGCCCAAATCGTTTCATTCCGAGTGGGTTCTTTGACATGTGGCCTCCAAAATTAAGTGCTTACCTTTCGACTAAGAGCTTTTCGTCAATGAGAGGAGGGAGGATAGTTCCCTCAACTTCACCAAATCCAATTGTATAACCGTCGCGCACAGAAGAACCAGTTAATAGTAAAGAATCGCCATCTTGTAAGAACTTCCGTTCTTCTCCAGAAGACAACTGAATAGGCTTCGTGCCACGCCAGGTAAGCTCTAGGAGAGATCCATAAGTTTCTGGTGTCGGCCCACTAATAGTCCCTGACGCGAGGAGATCCCCAACCCGAAGGTTACACCCGTTACTCGTGTGATGAGCCAATTGCTGGCAGATGCTCCAGTACATGTACTTAAAATTGCTCTTCGCGATAGAGGAGTATTCACCCATTCGCTCTGTCTTTAATTTCACCTCAAGCTCAATATCGAAGGCCCATTCACCATTCTGTTTCAAATATGGCAGCGGCTCTGGATCTTGCTTTGGTCCAGCAACTCGACACTCTTCAAGGGCTTCTAATGTTACCACCCAAGGAGATATTGAAGTTGCAAGGTTTTTGGCGAGGAACGGCCCGAGCGGCACATACTCCCATTTCTGAATGTCTCGAGCGCTCCAGTCATTTACGAGCACCATTCCAAAAACATGTTCATGAGCTTGCTCCACCGGAACGGGTTCTCCGAGCGAATTCTCTTTGCCAACGATACATCCCATTTCGAGTTCGAAATCCATCAGCCGACATGGGCCAAAGCTCGGGAGCTCTGCTTCATCAGCCTTGGTCTGTCCGCACGGTCTACGAACTGACGTTCCGGAAACAACAACGGAGCTGGCTCTACCGTGATAGGCAACCGGGATGTGCACCCAATTAGGAAGGAGTGCATTATTCGGATCACGAAACATCGTTCCCACATTAGTGGCGTGCTCTTTCGAAGAGTAGAAATCGGTATAGTCCCCAATCGAGACTGGTAAGTGCATCGAAACATTCTTTTGGGGAACAATGACCGAATCACGGAGCTTCTGGTTGTCCCGCAACTGAGTACTGTTCTCATCGAGCAGCTCTTGCAGTACGGCTCGCACCTTCCACCACTCAGACCGACCTGTTGCGATGAAGGCGTTTAGCGAATCACTCTGAAAATAGCTCCCTTCGAGTATCCCCTCTTCTTGCAGAGCAGAGAGGTCCAAAACGTACTCCCCAATAGCGACTCCGATTCGCTTCTTGCCGTCCTGCTTGGAAAAGATTCCATAAGGAAGATTTTGAATAGGAAAATGGGAAGCTACAGGGACTTCAATAAAGGATCTCTTCATAACTCAAACCTCGCTTCTCCTACAGCCATCCATACTGCTCGGCATCTTCAATCGGCTCTATGAAACTACAACTCCCGTATGAGAGCACATATCGCTCCCGAGCTTCCTGGAGAGACTCAAGGGGCAATTCATGACCAAGCCATGAGATACCGTCGTTTGAAAATTTCACACTCTTGTCATACATCTCGGACACCATCTTCTCGATATCATCCAAGGTTGCATTTTGCATATAGGCGAGAAATGCAGCAAAGAAGATATTGAAATAACCGTGCATCGGGACGGCGAGTCCCCCCTCCTCATTTACAACCGACGAATGGCTGGAGGATGAATGACGAAAGGGATGGTGCAGACCAGCCGTAAATTTTATCGGCACTCCCACATTTGCAGCTGTTCTTAGAGCAAACGCAACGCGCGCAGGAGAAGGCACAAGATGATCTTCAACTCCTCCGCAGCGAAGCTTC
>JAGRAT010000228.1 GCA_020434495.1 Bdellovibrionales bacterium
CCTCAAGCAGGTGGAGCGGATCGACGACGCCCTCGACAAGGAAGCGGACGACATCCAGGACGACGAGCGGAAGCTCGCTCTCGCCAAGGCGAAGCGTGCGGCGCTCAGCCTGAAGCAGTCCCTCGCTTCCAACGATCGCAACACGGCGATCGGTCGCCTCGCGGACTCCGCGAAGCGCCGCCGTCAGGCGATCAACGAGGCCGTCGGCCAGGCCCGGACCACCGCCCGCCTCACCGAGGACAAGGGCGAGGAGCTGCGTGAGCGCGTCAAGGCGCAGGTCGCGCAGCAGAAGCGCCGTGCGGAGCTCGACTCTCTGCTCGGTTCGTGACAGCAACGACCACGAGGTCGTAGGAAATCGGGGGTCGGAGCTTCGGCTCCAACCCCCGATACATTTCTGAAACTTCCCTTCCAAGGAAAAACCAATCAGATGAACGATTCGCGTATATCGCGAAGCCTCGTGTTCGTACTGCTCGCTGTGCTGTTCGCCGGTTCGCCGGTGTTCGCCCAGAGGCAGATCGACTCCCTTTCGGACTTCAGTAGTCCGAACTTCGCCGACGCAAAGACCTTGGTCTACACCAAGGGCGAGATGCCGGCGTCGCTCCAAGGGAGAAGGCTTCGTGAACTGAACAACACGCTGCTCGGCATGAAGATGCCAGTAGCGGTAGTCTTCGCCGAGTACGTCGGCGACGAAACATGGACACTCCCCGACGGCTCGCGCCTCAGGGGACATCAAGCGGCTGACTTCGCGGTCGGTCACGGGCTTCTTCAGAGCGCTGCGTTCGCGCAGTCGGTCGACAAGGAGACGGGCCTCAAGAACTTCAGCTGCATCCTGGTGACGTTCGATCCGGATCCCGCAACTGGCAAGCGGCTGTTCAACTTCTACTCTTCGGAGTACCTGAACAGCCTCGGCCTGAACTGGGAGAGAACGTGGAAAGGAGGGCTCGAATCGGTAGGTATCCCCTACCTGAAGAAGGGCGACTTCCCATCCGCGATCGTCAAGAGCGTCGAGGCCTATCACGACAAGCGGGATAGTGCGTTGGCAGTCCGTGCAGCTGGTGAGTTCTTCCTCGCCGCGCTGCCCTGGATCTTGCTGCTGATCGCACTCGCGGTCGCCTTCTTCGTGCTCCGACACCGTTATTCCAAGGCGGTCAAGGCACGAGAAGAGGCGAAGCGGATCTTCCAGACCAGATGGCGCGCCATCGACGGCAAGGAGCAGCTCCTTCGGGAGCTGAACGACACGAAGGTCGGGGTATTCGGCGCAACTCGTGCTGATGTCCGACTCTCGGGGCGTTCGGAGCAGACCGGTGCAAAGGCGATCGAGAACATCGCCCGAGCCCGAATTCTCCTCCGGCTCGCAATGCCGATCCTGGAAGAAGCGAGCGGAGAGCTGAACGGGTGGACCGGTTTCGCCGGCTTCTCGACTCAGCGCTACGACCGCATCACCCGCCGACTCGGGAAGAAGCTCGAGTTCGATCCCCACTCCAAGATGGCACAGGCCATGACTGGCAAGGGATCGGAGGACGGCGCCTACCTGTGGGCATCGATCGACGCGTTCGAGCCGTTCGAAGTCTCCTTCGAACAAGCGATCGAGCAGTTCAACAACCTCACCCGTGAGGCGAGCGAGCTGATCAGTCGGTACAAGGACGCGAAGAAGGGGACGGTTGCAAGCCTGACAACTCTCGATCAGCGCTCGAGTTCTAGCGGCCAATCGGCTGACGCACTCACAGCGCTCATGACGGAGGAGGAAGGCGCGCGATACGGCCCGCTCTGCGGCACGGTGCTCGCGTCGATGCAGCAGGAGATCCGTTTCCTGCGCGGGAAGGCTCTGTCGGATCCGATGGGCGAAGAGGGCAACCTCAGCGCACTGGCGGATCTCTTCACGGAGTTCGACCGCTGCCTCGTTGCAGTCTCTGGACTTCTCGACACTCGTCCGACGCGCCGTGCGCGCTACGAAGAGCTCGAGAAGAAGTCGGGCGTCAAGCTCGACTGGTTGCGGGAACTCGGAGCAGAGATGATCGAGCACCTCTTCGAGGTGATCGACACGCTCGATTCCGAAGCGCCCGATCTCTCCGGTGAAGCACGCGCACGCGCCGCTTCGTTTGGGGAGACCCTAGCTACGGTTGAGTCGCTCTGCTCAACGGAGAGCGAACTCAAGTTGGACCGCTTGCGGACCAGCGACCGTCTCGCTCAACAGCGCAAGCGATTGAGCGCGAAGCTTCACGTTCCGGAGGATCGGTTGTTCTCGGAGTCGGATGACAACGGGGACGCTCGCACACCGGACGTTGCTCTGAACGATGCCGTGCAGCAGCTCGCTGCCGCACGGAAGCACATCGGAAAGGGCAAGCTCGACAAGGCCAAGGAGCAGTTCGACGAGGCTCGCGCCAGCATCTCGGATGCCCGCCACGACATCAACCTCGCGGTGGACGTGTTCGAGTACTTTGACGAGAGGACGGAGGCAATTGGAACTCGTGGCGAGACCCTCGCTACGGAGACCGAACGCCACTCCCTCCTCATGGACGAACTCAAGCAGTTCGACCGTGACGCACTCGAGTTCCGAGCCGGCGACACGACCCACCCTCGTTCCAACGGCACCGTTGCCGACAACATCGAGGAGGTCGATCGAGCCGTTCAGGAGCGCGATCGTTGCGTCACCGAAGCAGAAGCGTCCTTCCACGAAGGTCTGCTTCTTGCCGCCGCCGACTTGCTCGCCGACGCGGAGAACTGGAACCAGTTCATCGCCAACCGGTTGAGTGAGATCGCCGAGAAGTATGCAGCTATCACCCGAACGCATCAGCGGAACGGTGAAGAGCTGCCACGTTACCTCGCCGCCTTCCGGGCCGAGGCCAGCACCGCCTTCAGCAGCTGGATCCGTCAAGAGACCATCGACGATGTTCTCGGGGCGGCACGCGAACTGGAGGAGGCAGAGTCTGAGCACAGTGGCCAATATCCCAATCCGTTCCACGTCGCACACGCGATCGCCGAAGCCAAGTCCGCACTCACGCGGTGGCAGAAGGCGCAGCAGGGCGACAGGGCAGAGTGGGAAGAGGCTGGTGAGAGTCTGCAGCGAACCGGTCACGTCATCGGTCAGCTCAGCTCTCTCCTCTCGGAGATGTCCGGCAACCGCGACAGTCTACCTGACGCGGAAGCCTACGATGCGGCCGATTCGGCTCTGTCGTATCTCCATCGGAGGCTCGAGGATCTGCAGAGGCGCTACAACACCGAGCACGCCAACTGGTACGAGATCGACGACGATGTCGATGCGCTCGAGGAGGAAGCTCGCAAGTATCTGCTCGATCTCCGCTCGGAGGGAGAAGCAGGACGTGCAGCGCTCTCCGCGATCACTCGTGCGAAGAAGCGTGTTCGTGAGGCCGCCAATTGGACCGGTTCCTACAGTGTGTCAATCTCTGGTTCCCCGGGGAAGCGCGCACTGAAGGAGGCTCAGGCACTCTTCGAGCAAGGTCAGTTCGTCCAAGCTCGGAAGGCTGCTGACAAGGCGCACAACGCTGCGGACCGTGCAATCTCTGACGCCGAAGCTGAAGTCAGTCGGAAGCGTGCAGAGGAACGTCGTCGCAAGGAGCGTGAGCGCAGAGAACGTGAACGTCGAGAGGCCGAGTCATACAGCTACACAACGTACTCTTCCAGCCGGCGCAGCTCCTCTTCGAGAAGCAGCTCCAGCTCGAGATCGTTCGGTGGTGGCGGTGGTTTCGGTGGCTTCTCGTCTGGCGGAGGTGGAGGTGGCTTCGGCGGCTTCTCCTCTGGTGGTGGTGGTAGCGGTTGGTGACCTGACAAGCGCCAGTCGCTCACTGTCTGAAGACGACCCCCGGTAAGAAGAACTCCCCGCTCTTCTTACCGGTTCGGTTCTCTGAAAATGGTTCTCAACCTTCACCTACCAAAGTAGTGCCTCACTCCTTTGGTAGGTGAAGAAAGACAAGGTTTCTTTTCTACTCATACTCTATCTCTACACTTCTTTTCTTTCTCCCTCTCTTTAACGGAATCACGTAAACTTCAAAGTCTATTTGTTAAATCTGATATTTCAGCTCACAATGGAGTTATGATTCGGTTCGCTCTATTCCTCGTTCTGATCATCCCGAGCGCCTCCTACGCTCAACTCGTTCGGTGCGGGGATACGTGGACGAACAAGAAATGTAACCAAGAAATTCAAGAATCTCTTCCTGAACAGGTAGTAACAGACAACGGCGAACGAACCGCGGATTCATTCAAGGAAAAGCGGTCACTGCTGGTAAGTTTTCAGTCGTATAGAAGAGCGATTCAACGGGAAGCAGACTTCTATATTGATACTCTCGCCGTAGACGATATCTGTCTCTCTTCCACCTCTTCGGTCGCTGACTGTCAGGCGATTATTGACCGCTTTGAAGAGCGTCTCGTAAACCTCGCAAAGGTCAAGAAGAAGGCTACCGAGGAATCAACGAAACAAGAATCGAAGAAAGAAGAGACTACCGTTGTGATCAACAACAACCGCGACCCCTACTGGAATTACTATTATTGGAGAAAAAATCGGAGAGTCCGCCCGACGCAACCGCCCACCTCATCCTCCATCCCAAGACCAGATCCCGGATATACTTTGAGCGAGCAAACTGGAGGCACGAGACAAGAGTCTACAGATTCAGCGACGCTCTCAGGAATGCAGCATCAATGATAGCGAGTGTTGCAATGTCAAAAGTAGAATTGTTGTCTTGTTGCCAGAGGGTGAGAGAATTCATTTACCGGCAAAAACTCTCAAGTGACTCAACTACGCTACCACCAACCTCCCTCAGGAATGCATACGAGATGCTGCTTACCACAGAAGTTGTCCGGAAGAGTTGGCCAACCGCGTTCACTCTCGCCAAGACATGAGATCCTAAGACGAAAGCTCCACTCGAATCCAGGTGTATGTAGGGAGGGACGAAAGAGCAGAGGTTCATTTAAGGAACAGCGCAGGAGTTCCCCATGAGGAAGATCTACTACCTGTCCTACCGAGTTGCGATACTGTACTTCTCTTCCGTTTACTGTAAGCACCAACTGTTCTCCTGAGAGCCCGCTGCCTTCGTATTCTTCCATTTGATTCCAGCCTGGCAACTTCCCAGGAAGCCATCCTCTACTAAGCATGTGGGTTGAAGTGTGGACTCTCGCTGTATCACGCCGGATATTGGAAAATGTAGGGAGGATCTGAGTGAGAAGCTCTTTCGTCAACGATCCTCCTCTCTGCAGAGCAAAATCCAGATCGCACCCGTTTAAGCGAGGCTCGAGCTCAAGATCTTGAGGAGAATACTTCCGGATCGCCCCTTTTATGATTTCCGAAGAGATTATCTCCGGGGCCATTCCCTCTGCCTCGACAAATGGCAAAAAGGTATCTTGAGGGAAAATTCGATAAACCTGCTGATGGTGTCTGACTTTACCCTCCGTAGGACCAGCAGAGGCAGGATGATCCTCTGGAAACAACGAGGCTCGAAAAAAGAATCTTGAGTGAACTTGTCCCTCTGGAAGATTCATTCTCGCACCTCGGTGTAGCCGCCCAGCTGAGAAGCAAATAACTCGTCCTGCTGGAACCGAAAAGGTTTTTAGTGTTCCCGCCCTTACCAATGACTCCACATAACGAGATACTTCGCCCCAGTGCTCTGGGCGCTTTTGAAGAACAACTCCCTTTCTACCAC